>JAUIHJ010000792.1 GCA_030432015.1 bacterium | reverse complement strand
CACATCCGGCGCGAGACGTGACCGTGCAATGCGCTGACGGCATTGGCCCGTCGCGTCAGTTTCAGGCCGACGACCGTCATGCAAAACGATTCGTTCTCGTTTTGAGGTTCAACACGTCCTAAGCCCATGAGCTGATCGTAAGAAATGCCCAACTGATCACGGAGCGGCCCAAGGTGCTCCTCGACCAGACTGCCGTCAAATCGATCGTGTCCCGCTGGTACCGGAGTGTGCGTCGTAAACACCGACTTCTGCGCGACCTCGCGAAGGGCATCGTCAAACGACATGCCGTCGTCGTGCATGTACTCACGAATCACTTCCAGCGATCCAAACGCGCTATGACCTTCATTCAAATGATAGACCCCAGGCGTAATCCCCAGGGCTCGCAGCGCCTTGACGCCACCAACGCCCAACAGCAACTCTTGGCGAATCCGTGTTCGCTCGTCACCGCCGTAGAGGCGGCTGGTCAATTCGCGATCCTCCGGCTTGTTGCCTTCCACGTTGGAATCCAGCAGGTACAGCGAAACGCGCCCCACGTGAACGTGCCAAACCTTGGCAAGAATCTGGCCGCTCCGCGTGTCGATCTGAATCATGATCGGCTTGCCCTCTTCGCAGAGGGCCGGTTCCAGCGGCGTATTCTCGACTTTGGTGTCCTGATATTCCTCGCGCTGGAAATCGTCTTCGTCCAGGTGCTGGCGAAAATATCCTTGTCCATAGAACAGGCCGATGGCAACCAATGGCACGCCTAACCCGCTGGCGCTCTTGATATGGTCGCCGGAAAGAACTCCCAGGCCCCCCGAGTAAATCGGCAGAGATTCGTGCAGGCCGAATTCGGCGGAAAAATAGGCGACCGGCCGGCCTCCCAGAATGCCCGTGTTGGTCGCACCCCACGGCGGCTGCGTCGAGGTATATTCCTTCAGTCGCCGTACCGCGTGGTTGATTCGGCTGTACAGAACCATTTCCGAGGCCCGCGCCGCCAAACGCTCTGGCGTAAACTCGTGAAGCAACGCAATCGGATTGTGGTCCAGCTGTCGCCAGCGAATCGGGTCCAGATCCCGAAACAGATTGACTACCTCGGGATGCCAGGCCCACCATAAATTTCGGGCCAGGACCATGCACTTGTCGTACAAAACCTCGGGGCTCAACTCGCCGGCACTCGATTTCGGCGTTTCCGGGGCGATCATCGTGTCCACTCGACTCATAAGGTCCTTCTTTCAGACAACAGCGTCAAAGCTAGCATGCGGCGAAAGCCAATTTCATCACCGGTTTGGTAATCATGATGCTGGTAGTTGTCAAGGCGACTCCACCAACTCCCAGCCAAGTCGAATCGCACCAGGATTCCCATTCCTGCAAAAATGCGGGAGTTGGAAGCCCCTCACCATCACGATATGCTGACAGTATGAGCCAGCAAGTGAAAAGAATTACCTCGCCCGACGACCCCGCCGTGGTTGACCTCTGCCATCAGCTGCGCGAGCTGAGCTCAAACTTGGAGGCCGATGGCTGGCCCGCACAACAATTAAGGAAGTGCGGAGAGTATGGGGTATTTGAGTGGTTTGTCTCAACGGAGTGTGGTGGGCAAGGCTGGACGCACGCCGACATCATGCGCGGCTATCTGGCATTGAGCCAGGCATGCCTCACAACCACATTTGTGATCACGCAGCGTACCGGGGCGTGCCATCGGATTGAAGCGACTGAGAACCGGTCATTGGCCGAGCATCTACTGCCCGACCTGATCAGCGGTAACAGCTTTGCGACCGTCGGAATTTCGCATCTGACAACGAGCCGCCAACATTTGGCCAAACCGGTCTTGCTGGCAACCCGCACGGCGAACGGTTTCATACTGGACGGGTTCTGCCCCTGGGTCACCGGCTCGACCCATGCGGAAACGGTTGTCATGGGTGCGACGATGGACGACGGTCGCCAGATCCTGGTCGCCTTGCCGACATCTGCCGCGGGCGTCGAAATTCCACCGGCCGCGGACTTGGTCGGGCTGTCGGCGAGCCAAACTGGCGCCATTCGGTGCCACGATGTCGAAATCTCCGACGATCGATTGTTGGCCGGTCCGCAGGAAGCAATCATGAAGCAGGGTCGCGGCGGAAATACCGGTGGCGTCCAAACGTCGGCTCTCGCCATTGGTCTTGCCGGGGCCGCAATCGAGTTCTTGGAACAGGAAGCAACACAGCGAACTCCGCTCGATCCCCCCGCGGTTTCGCTGCGGCGCGAATGGACGGAAGTGGCTGCCGACATGCTGGCGGCCGCCGCGGATCGCCCGACTTGTTCCAATGAGGCGTTGCGGACCCGAGCCAACAGCCTTGCGTTGCGGGCGACGCAAGCGGCACTGGCCGCCGCGAAAGGAACCGGATACGTTACCGGTCATCCGGTTGGCCGCTGGTGCTGCGAAGCGCTGTTTTTCCTGGTTTGGAGTTGCCCACAGCCAGTGATGGAAGCCAACCTGTGCGAGCTGGCGGGAATTGCGCCCTGACGTCGACACGCGCTACGAACAACATCTCCCGATCTCGTGCCTTCCGCAAAACGACCTGAATGCCCCGATCAAATCGTGTCTGATCGCCGCACTGACGCCTTTACTCTTGAGGAGCCACGCCCTTGTCCGACCAGCCCAATATCGTCTGGCATCCTCCCAGCGTGACGCGTGAGCAGCGCGAGCAGCTTAATCGGCATCATGGTTGCGTGGTCTGGTTCACCGGACTGAGCGGCTGTGGCAAGAGCACGGTGGCGAATTTGGTCGACCACAAACTTCACGGTCTTGGCGTGCACGGCGTGTTGCTTGACGGCGACAATGTACGACACGGATTGAATGCCACGCCGCAACTCTTACAAGAGACGCACGGCGCCGAATTCGCCGCTCGATTCGGTTTGGGATTTTCTGCCCAGGACCGCGAAGAGAACATTCGCCGGATCGGCGCGGTCGCCGAGCTGTTTGCGACCAGCGGCATCGTCACGCTGACCGCATTTGTCAGCCCCTATCGACGCGATCGCGATGCCGTTCGCGCACGAATCGAGGGCGCGGGTCGGTCGGGTGATTTCATTGAGGTCTTTGTGGACGCACCGCTGGAAGTCTGTGAGTCACGTGACCCCAAAGGGCTGTACCAACAAGCCAGGGCCGGAAACATCAAAGGGTTTACGGGCATCGACGCCCCCTACGAGCCGCCGCTGCAACCCGAACTGCACCTGGATGCGGCGGGGCACGCGCCCGACACCTTGGCCGACAGCGTGATCACATATCTGCAGGCGCAACAAAAAATTCAAGCCTGACTGAATAGCGCCACTTTGCGGTGCCACACGGTCCCCGACCGCCGTTTCCGGGCCCCGTCCAACCGCCTGGCCGGGGGCCCCACCGTGGAAGTGTCGTTGATGGAGCGCCGCGTGGCGCGGTCAAGGCGGAAGACCCGACCAAACGTTCGAATCACGGTGCACCATCGACCAGCCAATGCCATACGACCCCACAACTTGGATCGACACTGAACTCGCGACATTGGAAGCGCGCCAATTACGCCGGCACCTGCAGGTGCGAGAAGTGCCGCAAGGGGCGATCATTCGTGTGG
>JAUIHJ010000039.1 GCA_030432015.1 bacterium | reverse complement strand
AGTCCGTTACTAGCCTTCATTTGTGGCTCCCATGGCCCAGTTTTGCGAGACGTCTGCAGCTTATCAGAACCCGGTTCGGCAGGCAATTGCGGCGAATCTGCTCCCGGTCATCGTGTGCATCGCCAGCCCGCCGATGGACGTACAGGGGTGACGGAACATTCCGTCAGCGAGCATGTGGTGGGCACGAAAGACGTGAGCAGCCGACCGGGCTCCACTGACAGCGCCGGGTCACTCAGCCACGTGGCACGGATCTTGTCCGTCGGTGATCACGGCAGGGACACCGCTGGACGGAGGCAGGTTCGGTGTTGGCTGGTCGATCTGGCGGGGAGCCCACGCTGGATTTAAGGCGATCCCGAAAACGCGACGCCCGCAATCGAAGCGGTTCCCTACACGGCCCGAAGGACTTTTGCTATAGTGCGCGCATGAAGTCCAACGATCACACATTGCGCGTTTATGACAACATGTTGGGGATGCTCTCCAGCCGAGAGAACCCAACGCCGATGGTCCGGCTGAACCATGTTGTGCCGCTGAAGCACACCCAAGTGTACGCCAAGCTGGAGTGGTTTAATCCGTTCGGTGCGGTCAAGGATCGCGTGGCGGCCAATCTCATCCAGGACGCCGAAACGCGCGGCGCCTTAGCGGCCGGCCAGCGCTTGGTCGAAGCCACCTCCGGCAACACCGGAATGGGGCTGGCCATGGTGGGCAACGCCTTAGGCTATCAGCTGGAGACGCCTCTTTCGCAGGCGATTCCGCTGGAGAAACGGACCGCCCTTAGATTCTTTGGGGTCAATGTGGTCGAACTGGATGATACGCTGTGCCCGGCGCCGGGAGCCCCCGAGGGCGCCATTGCACGGGCTCGGAAGACCGCCGCGGAAGACCCGACCGCGGTCCTGCTGGACCAGTACGCCAACGAGGCAAATCCAGACGGTCACTACCGGACCACCGGCCCCGAAATCTGGCGGCAGACCGAAGGTCGAGTGACGCATTTCAGCGCCGGCCTGGGGACCTGCGGAACGATCACCGGGACCGGCCGATTCCTCAAGGAGCAGGGCGACGTGAAGGTGCTCGGCGTCTACCCCGAAGAAGGGCACGACATTCCGGGCGTCCGCAGCCAGCGACAGTTGCAACAAACGGCCCTCTACCGGCCTGACGAATACGATCAGGAAATGGAAGTGACCAATCGTGAGGCCTACGACATGTGCTTGCGATTGAACCGCGAGGAGTCGATTATCGCCGGCCCCAGCTCCGGCATGGCCCTGGTCGGCGCGCTGCGGATGGTCCCCGACGAGCCCGGCAATATTCTGGTGGTCATTTTTCCCGACGACATCTTCAAATATGCCTCGTCAATCTGCCGACACTTTCCCACCTTGTGCCCGGCGGCTGACGACGGCGGGGCGACCGCCGCGCCCAGCCAGCACGAACAACAGTTCACGGAGATGATTGAGAATCTCAAGAATCCGTATGACTCGGTGCGTGTGACCGTCTTGAGCAAGGAACTTGAGGCTCCATCACCACCACTGGTGGTCGACGTGCGCCCCAAAGAGATGTTTGACGAGGTGCACATGAGCCCTGCGGTCAATATCCCGCAAGCCGAGCTTTCCCAGCGTATCAGCGAACTTCCCGAGGACCGCGATGCACCGATCGTGATGGTTTGCGGGATCGGGAAATTTTCCAAGCACACCACCCTGTATCTAAAATCGCTCGGCTACCGCAATGTCCGCAGCATGAAGGGTGGTATCGGCGAGTGGGTTCGCAAAGGGCAGCCGACAAAATCGAACTCGTAGAAGGATCTTTCGTGACTGCTCGCATTTTGGATGGCAAGGCAATCTCGGCCGCGATTCGTCAGGAAATTGCTGCGGATGTCGCTGAGTACACACAGCAGCATCGCGTGACACCGTGTCTGGCCGCGGTCCTGGTCGGTGAGGATCCCGCCAGTGAGGTCTACGTACGGAACAAACAACGGGCGTGCGAGAAGGCCGGAATTCAGAGCCAGCTCCACCGCTTGCCGGTCGACGCGAGCGAATCGGACTTGCTGACCCGCGTCGGACAGCTTAACCAGGACAGCCAGGTGCACGGGATCCTGGTCCAACTGCCGCTGCCGAAGCAGATTGACGAGACACAGGTCCTGGACGCGGTGCATCCCTGGAAAGACGTTGACGCGTTTCACCCGGAGAACGTCGGTTTGGTCGTCCAAGGACGACCGCGATTTCTCCCCTGTACGCCTCACGGTGTCCTGCAGATTCTGCATCGCAGCGAGATCGCCGTTGCCGGCAAGCAGGTCGTGATCGTGGGACGCAGTGAGATTGTCGGCAAGCCGTTGGGCAACATGCTGGTCCAGAGGGGATCCGAACTTGGACCGCAGGCCGTCAATGCCACCGTCACGATCTGCCACAGCCGGACCGCGGATCTCGCGCAGATTACGCGACAGGCGGACATTCTGGTCGCGGCGATCGGTCAAGCCAAATTCATCACGGCCGATATGATCAAGCCGGGGGCCGTGTTGATTGACGTCGGCATCAACCGAACCGACGACGGCCTGGTTGGCGATATCGACTTCGAAGGGGTGCTGGATGTGGCCGGTGCCATCACGCCTGTTCCCGGTGGTGTTGGTCCGCTCACCGTCACCATGCTGCTCCGCAATACCTTGACCGCCGCCAAGATTCAGCTGGCATAGTCTGGCGAGCGCCCCGTGGTGGTGCAATGCGTTGCCGGGCAACCGTTTTCAACCCTCGGCCAGCGTGGCTGGCAGGCGACCAAACCACACGAAAACAAGTGGTTGGGGAAATATCCCGGTGTGGTCCAATCGGGCTGGGTGTGATTTGGCGCCGCCGGAGTGCTCCGCTGGGCGACCAGCGCGTTACGGATCGTTGTGGCGCGCATCGCGCGTCGTGATGGATTCGGCATAGACCAACCGGCCCGTGTATCCGTCGTGCCAGCGGACCACAACTTGCGGCTCGTCAAAAGCATTCCACTGATACCCCGTGCCGTCCGGGCGCCCAACCTTTAATACGTTATTCACTTGGACCATGCCGTAGTAGGTGTTCCGAATGCGGGCGTACGGCATGTTGTTGGGGAACCCGGTGACCCAACGAATCTCGACATCGCGTCCCATGCTGTTCCATTTGCCGCCGGTGGGCGGGTTGCCGAGCGTACCCAGTGGGTGCCCGGTGGATCCTAACGGGCCGCACATCATCTCCCAGACGTTGTCGGTGATTTTTACCGAGGCCGACGCATGGACGTCGCCGGTGAAAATCAACACCGGCTTGGGGATGCCGTCCAAGAAGTCGATCAACTGTTGACGTTCATGCGTGAACGATGGAAAGCCATCGCCCTTGTCGTCCTGATCGTCGCCGCCGACGTGGGCCGCCGTGTGGTAGATCATCCACGGGTCCGGGCTGATCAAGAAAATAAATTGGGCGTCTGAGTTATTGATGCCATCGATCAACCAGCGCCGCTGCGCCTCGCCCAAAATGAATAGCTTCGGATCTGCACGGTTCCGCGCATTTCGTTGCGAGCGTTCACCGCGTGTATCCAACGCGAAGAAATGGCAGTTTGACACGCGCCAATCATAGTAGTGATGCGTGCCGATGCTGTAGCTGAGCGTTTCATTGGCTTTGGGGGTCGGCGTGATCGCCAGATGGTGCGCGTCGATGACTTCGACCAGCCCATACACTCCGGCGTTCTTGGGCGGTTTCGAGTCGCGCAACAGGGACTCGCCGCGGGTGTAGTTGCCGAGGTGAACGGTGCTGACGGTCGCCGGATCCAGCGCTCCAAAATCGGCGTCCGGATCAAAGAGCACGTTGCTGCCTTGTTCGACCTGAGCCGTGCCAAAGATGATTTTTCCGTTTTGCGATCCGCGCGGGTTGGCCCAGGACAGATACTCTTCGTACCCACGCAGTCCCAGGTCGCGGATCAGGTGCCGCCCCTCGCCCAAGCCGATCTGGCCACAACCGTGAATATCCCAACCGACATCGTGATCATCAAACGTGAACAGGGCAGGGATCCGCCGAAACAGGTTGTTGAACGAGCGGCCTCGATCGAGGTAGATCTTGTAATTGTCGCGAATGCCAGCCAGCGTTCCGTCCCGCCGTTCTTCATAAATCACGTCACCATTGACAATGCCAAACATCGCTTCACCGGCGTGTTCACCAAGCATCGTCTCGTAGGCCGGCGCGCTCCCGTACTGCCCCCCGCTCTTGTTCGGTTCCTGAGAAGCGCAATGGCCGACAGCGAACCGGACGTTGAATAATCCCTCTGGATTGTGCAGCGGGTCGCGGCAGGACGTGGGGTCCGGCAACGTGTGAAACGACGGCCACCGCTGCCGAATTCCGTCGCGCAGGTCCGCCAGGTGACCGTTGATCCGAACCCCGTAATAGTAGCGCGAGTTTGGTTTCAGCCCCGAAAGCAGGACGACGCCAATGCGATCCCGACCTTCATCGACGACGCCGGCGACCACCGGCGAGTCCGCGGTAAAGGGAAGCCGGCGGTCATAAACCACCTCGAAGTTGTCGGCCTCGCGCGTTCGCAGCCAGACACGCACCGAATCGGACGTGACGGATCCCAGCAAGGGGCCATGAGCCAACCCGGCCGTCGCGTACGGCAAAACGTCCACGGCAACTGGATCCGGCCAGGCGGATGGTTGAGCCCATGCGCTACACGACCAGGAGGCGAGGATCACCGTCAGCAGCCAACGTGTTGCAGGCAATCGGGTCATGGCAGCTCTTTCAAGAGTCCTTGCAGGTAATGGCGCGAACGGTTGATCTCGGCGGTGACGGCGGCCGTGGAATCGAGGATCGGAATTCCACGCGGCACCGGGTGCATGAAAATCTCGGTCCAGCCCGTGTAGTTGATCTCCTTCAATGCCGCCAGCAAGGGGGCGAAGTCGAGCGTGCCGCGCCCGGGCATCTGCAGTAGCTCTTGTTCCTTGGGTAATTTGACGTGGCAGCCCATGCCGTGCTGCCAAGCATAGAACATGGCGATCGAATTCCCGAGCGTGCGGATCAGGGTCGCGAGCATGGGTTCGTCCTGCGGAAGGTGATACGGCGCCAACGCAATGGCCAGGTGGTTTGAGGTGCGCAATTCGGCGAGCCACTTTAAGGAGTCGGCGGAGTCGATCAAGTTGTTGGCGTGATTCTCAATCGCGATCGTGACGCCGGTCTCCTCGGCAATTGCCAGGTGGGGTTTAAGCTGTTCGATGAACGTGCCAACTGCCGCCTTGAGTGCCGTTCCTTTGAGGCCGGTCGGGCCCTTGCCGCCGGTGACAATCGTCTGACAACCGAGCCGCTGCGCTAATCGCATTTCGTCCCGCAGGCCGAACGGCCCCAGCTTATACTGGGTGATGCAACCCAGCGAAACCTCGTGTTGCTTCAGCAACGCGGCGAACTTCGCTTCGCCTAACTGATCGAGCTGCTCGCGCTGGTCACCGTGCGACTTGGGCCAGATGTCGATCGCGGTCGCACCTGCTCGACGAACGTCCGGCAGGATCTCGTCGAGCTTGGTATAGCCGTACATCGACGAGCCAACAATGTACCGCAGCGCAAATGCGGACGGCGGCTCGCTGGATGCCATCGATGGAAGCAGCGAAGTCGCCATCGCCGTGGCTGTCGAAGCGCAGAACTCTCGTCTCTTCATTTCAATCTCCATGCGGTTGAGTCACCTGGCTGTCATCCCCGGCGGGCCACCATTGGTCGAGCAGGTGACGCAAACGTGCGACTTCATCCTGGTGATCGGGATCGGATATGAGGTTCTGGTCTTCCAAGGGGGCGTCACGCAAGTTGTAGAGACCGGCCGGCAGCGACGGTGTTGCAGGACCGGGTTGCACCAGCTTCCAGTCGCCGTTGCGAACCCATTTTCCCCGCACGTGCTGCGAGGGATGTCCCAGCGACTGAGCATCGTTGGGGTAGATTGCTCCGAAGGCCGGGCGTTCCGGTAACGGTGACTCGCCGCACGCCGACGGCCAGAGATTCAGCCCCCGCATCCGCGGCGTAATATCCGACGTCAGACCCAACGCCGCGAGAATCGTCGGCACGATATCGATCGTCTGGACCAACTGCGGATGTTCACCAGCCTGTGTGCGGCCCTGGTGCCAAATCAAGATCGGCGTCCTTAGGCCGTCTTCATGAACGGACAATTTCGAGCGATCGTTGTGTCGTTCAGGTCGCGCTGGGTCCGGCCGAAAGCCGTTATCGGAAACGAACACGATTAGCGTGTTGTCGAGCTGCTGGTGCTTGCTCAGGGAAGCGATTAACTGGCCGATCGTTTCGTCGAACCGGGCGATCTCGGCGTAGTAGGGCAGCAGATGCGCGGGAATCTCCGCACGATCGTACCGTGCGCGAAATCGCTCGGGCGCGTCAAACGGGGTGTGGGGCAAGAACGGTGCATACCACACGAAGAATGGACGCCTTCCAGCCTGGTCCGCCACGAAATCTTCGATCGGCTGCATCGTCTCGCGCCCAATGACGAGTCCGGCGTCGCCATTGCCATGCGCCACCCACTGGCCATTGCTCTGTGCTCGAGTGCCCGTGATGGGGCTGAGCCGGTTGGCGGGCCTCCCGCGCGTCATGCCGTGCGTAAAGCCAGCAGTTTGGTAGCTGCCCTCCCAGTGTTTGCCTGTCTGGAGACAGGCGTAGCCGTGTTGGGCCAATCGACGCGGCAGGGTTGGCACACGCTGTATCAGGTAGTCCGTGCGGGCCCGGGCGGCATGATATTCATCCGCCGTCATCGTTCGACGCATCACGCTGAGGCCGGGCGGCGGGTGATTGAAGTGAATTCCGTGCTGGTGCGGGTAAAGACCGGTTAGCAAGGTAGCCAATGACGGGCGACACACGCTCATCGGCACGTAACCATGGGGATAGCGGGCGGATTGTGCGGCGAGGCGGTCGATGTTGGGTGTGAGAACCCCGTCGTTGCCCATGAACCCAAAGTCGCGGTACGACTGGTCGTCCGCCAGAATGAGAACGACATTGGGCCGCTGTGCGGCCGGATCGGCGGCCCTGGAGTGGGGCGCAAGTGTCGTTTGCCCACCCAAAAGCGTCGCCAGGAGCAACAGGGCCAACGTGGGTGCCGGTTGATTAGCCATTTCTCATTTCCCGGCCTTCCTGCAGGAACGGGACTCCCAGGTGCAGGAGTTGGTCACTGCCCGGTACGCAAATTGGCTCGGGTGAATACTGGGTCACGTAGGCCCGCCGCATCCGGTCGGTCGTGTTGGCGCCGCTGCGGTGAAACGTCAGCGAACTGAACACGATCAAGCTGCCGGCCGGTACGATGCCGGGGATCCCGGGTTCGCTGCCAAAATAGCCGACCTTGTCACCCGTATCCGGATCCCGAAGGTGCTCCACGCGCGAACGAATTCCGCTCTTGGAAAAGGGAAGGACGAAGGCCGTTCCATTTTCGAGCGTCATGTCGTCGACTGCGGCCCAAACGGTGACGTACGGCTTGTGGTCGAAATCGAGGTAGCCCGAATCCTGATGCCACGAGAATTTGATGCCTTGTTCCGCGGCCTTGACGACATACTGGTCATAGAACAGGAATGCTGTCTCGCCGATGGTCGCTCGGCAGACGTCTGCCATGAGCGGGCTGAAGACATATTCGGTCAATCGTGGCGGTTGGTCATATTGCTTGGCGATGTGATATCGCTTGCCCCGGTGGCTAATGTGAATATGATCCGATCCGACGCGATCCATTTCCTGGTGCATCAGGTCGATCAGGTGATCACACGAATCACGCAGGATTTGCAAGTGATGATCGGGAATGACGCCTTCCAGGATGAAGTAGCCTTCTTCGACAAATTGTCGGCGCTGTGCGTCTGTAATCACCGCGTTCATCCGATCTCATAGCCGGCCCGTTGGTCGCGGCGCAAGTGCTGGTTGGCCTCCGCGTCGTTGGTGAACTCTTCCGCCACCGGGTCCCACGTTAGTTTGCGGCCAACGCGCATCGAGATGTTTCCCAGATGACACGTGCTGACGCTGCGATGCTGGCTTTCGACATCAGAGATTGGCGTGCGACGCGCCGCGACGCAATCAAAGAAGTTGCCCATGTGATTGATGATTGCATCCAGTTTGCCCGCCCTCTCCGGTCGATAGACGTTGTCATAATCGTAGACATTGAACATGTCGCGTTGTAGCGGGTTGCCGGCCAATGCCTCGACCGGCTTTCCTTCCAGGGTCCCGCGGTTGACAAAAATACGTCCCGCATCGCCGGTGAACATGATACCGTTACGGCCGGTATCGCTGACCGTCATCGTGACCCCGTTGGCGTAGCGGTAGGTCACACCAAAATCGACCGCCACATTGAAGCCATTCTTGATGTGGGGATATTTTGCCTGGCCGTCAATTTCGACGGGTAGGCTGTTAATCGCCCATTGAGCGATGTCGAGGTGATGGGCCCCCCAGTCGGTCATCTGACCGCCCGAATCCTCGTACCACCAGCGGAACGTGTAATGCGCACGTTCCTCGAGATACGGCACATCGGGCGTCTGGCCCTGCCACAGGTCCCAATTGAAATTGCTCGGAGCCGGTCTGGGGGTGAAGGGACCGCCCGTCTTGTTCTTGCCCAGGACCACATCGACACGCTCGAGCTTGCCAATGCGCCCCTGACGAACCATTTCGACCGCCAGACGAAACCGACTATCGCTCCGCTGCCACGATCCAACTTGCACCACGCGCCCGGATTCCTTCACGGCACGTGTTAGTTGCTTGCCTTCGTCGATGGTTAACGTCAACGGCTTTTCGCAATAGACGTCTTTCCCGGCACGGCAGGCGTCAATCACCATTTTTGTGTGCCAATGGTCCGGCGTGCCAATCGTGACGATATCGACGTCATTGCGTTGCAACAGGGCTCGGTAGTCTTCGAAATCCCGTGGAGTGCTGCCGAACGCGGCTTTCGCTGTGTCGCGAACGTTCTTATCGACGTCGCAAACCGCGACAATGTCGCCATACATTTGCGCCTTGTGCGCGACGACACTGCCCTGGTAACGCAGGCCGATCGAACCGACACCCAGTCGTTCGACTTTGGCCCGCGGCTTGTCTTGGGCACCAGCGCGAGGAAACGATCGCCCGCCGCCAGCTAGACCGCTACCGATCAGGCTCCCGCCGACAAGCGAAGATTTCAGGAATTCACGGCGACTTGGATTTGGTTTTGGCATCAAGGCAATCTCGTTCACGCTGCGGCGTTCCCGTGGAGCAGGTATGAATACTTCGTATCATAGTCTAATTGAGCAGCACCACCTTGTGATGCCATGCTGCGGTGCCGTTCAGCGGTTTCTGGTCCCCGGCCTGCCAGGCCCACTCGCAGGGGATCACGTCCTCAAGAAAGTGGCCGCTGGAGAAACTTGGCGCTGTCCTCCCCATCACGCTGCGTCGTCCCGATATCCGGGCCGAGCGACTCAGGCAAAGAGTTCGTCGATGACGCGTCCTTCCGGAACAAGCATGACAGGACGTCCCGTGTTGGTATGGTATTCAGCGCGGGGGTCAATGCCGACCGCGTGGTACAGCGTCGCTCCGATGTCGTCGGGTTTCAGTTGCGTTGCGTCGTCCGGCGATTCGCCGCCTCGGTCGGTGCCGCCAATCAGGCGACCGGCCTGGACTCCGCCACCGGCCATCAAGGACCAGTTGACGCGCGGATAGTGGTCACGGCCGGCGTTGACGTTGATCTTGGGAGTGCGACCAAATTCACCCATCACCACGACCAACGTTCGCTCGAGCAGGCCCTTGCTGTTGAGGGTCGCCAGCAGCGCTTCCAGGCCGTTGTCCAGGGCGGGTAACAGACGCCGATGCCCGCTAAAGTTGTCCGTATGCGTGTCCCACCCCGCATAGGTCACGGTGACGAACGGGACCCCGAATTCGATCAAGCGGCAGCCAAGCAGCAGGCCCTGGTTGAACTCGTCGTCGGTAAAATGTTTGCGGATGGCTTCGCTTTCCTGAGCCACGTCGAAGGCCGCGCGGGCCCGCGAAGACGTCATCATGCTGAGCGCCTGCTGGCCGAATTTGTCGAGTGCCTCGAGAAGCTGGCTGTTGGTCTCGGTATCGCGAAAGGTCCGATCGATTTTTTTCAATAGTCGTTGGCGACGATGGACCTCATCGACCGTAACACCTTCAGCCAAGGAGATGCCGCGAACCTGAAAAGGCTTGCCCGGTCGCGGCACGGCGTTGGTTTTGAAGGGTGCCAGGGCATCGCCCAAGAATCCGGCATTCCATTCCGAATTCGGAATCGCGATGTAGGACGGGAGGTCGGGCTGTCCGGCGCGTTCCTTACCCACGACTGAACCGAACGACGGATACATCAACGCCGGAGTCGGGCGGTTGCCCGTGGAAATATAGGACTGCCCCAGGGGGTGCGAACCGGACGAATGGCTGATGCCGCGAATCAGTGCGTACTGGTCCGCGATCGCGGCAAATTTGGGCAGGTGTTCACAAACTGGGAGCCCGGCGATCTTCGACGCAATCGGTTTGAATTCACCCTTTGTTTCGCTTGGCGCATCCGGCTTCATATCCAGCGTATCAAGATGCGACGGACCTCCGGCCAGGTTTACGAACAACACGCTGTCGGCCGGATGTGCCGCGGGTCGGGCCGCCGGCGCGCTGTCTGCTTGGGCCAGTCGTAAAAAGCGATCCAGCGAGAGGCCGGTGACCCCCATCACGCCTGCGCGGACGAATGTGCGCCGCGTCCAACGGTTTCTCGAACCCATGATTTTCCCGGCCTATTAGTGATTGGTGATGAATTCTTGCGTGTTGACCAGCGCCCAGAGGAGGTCGCGTAAACCGACCGACCGATCTTCCAAAGTGGTCAGATGTTCGCGGCAATCCGTCAGTTCCGCGGCCGTTGGCTGACGTGACAACGCGCGCAGGTAGGCCGAACGGATCAGGTCGTCGTGGGAAAGGTCCGGGGACTTACTTGCTGCAACCTGCGCGAGCCAGCCGTCTTTGCGGTCCAACATGTCGAGCAATTCCTGGTCGTTGCGGACGTACAACGCTTGCAACAGGGTCGGCTCACCTTGGCGCTCGCAATCACAGTTGGTCGTGCGAAGCGGCTTGCCGAAAATGAGGAGCGAAAAATCGATCGCCCGTGTTTGAAACGAAACCGGGTGTTGCCCGATCTTTCGTTGATCGACGTTTGTCGCGACCTGAGAGAGCAGTCGGTCGTTGCCCGTGGCCTGGATTAAACCGTCAACGGCAACTTCCGCCGGCAGACGGCGGAGCACGGCATGGCTGAAATTGGACTCGTCGGCGTGGTTCGTGTCATTGGTTCGCCAGTCGAGTTGGTACGTTCGGCTGGAAGCGATCGTGCGGTGCAACCACTTCATATCGTAACCACTGTCGATGAAGCCCTGAGTCAGGTATGCCAACAGTCGTTTATTGCTGGGTGGATTTGCCTGATTCAAGTCGTCGGGCGGATCAATGATGCCGACGTTGAAGTAGTTTGCCCAGATCCGATTTACAAATGCCTTCGCGAAGTAGCGATTTGGCTCGCCCAGGAGCCATTGCATCAGCGGTGCCCGGGGATCGCGATATTGGCTGAGGTCCAGGTCCGCGCCGCCTAATAATCTCGCAGGCTGAGGCGTATCACCGGGCGCTTCCACGTAGACTTCTTTCCACGGGATCCGCTGACCCTCGGCAGCGACTCGCAGGTAGCTTTGCCGCCGAAGTGCCGCGGTGTTCAGTTTGACAGGGACGCCCAGGCGGTTTCGTTCGTGTTCGTGGAGCGCGGCTGCATCGGGCGCGATGCCGGCCTTAATCCTCGTGAAGAACTCGGTAAACCGTTCAAAGTCCTGCTTCGACCATTCGTCGTATGGGTGCTTGTGGCACTGGGCGCAATCGAGCCGCATACCGAGAAACGTGTAGCCAAACGCCAGGGCTTTTTCGGCCGGTTGTGCCAGATTGCTACGGAACCAGAAATGGGGCATTGGGTTGTCGGCGGCGGCGAAATCGGCCGGATCGCTGCGCCGCGTGTATTCACTTTGAGCCGCGACAAAGTCCGCATACGGTTGGCCCTCGGGACGGCTGCGCGCCAAGATGATGCCGCTGGCAATCTTGTCCCAGCCCATATTGTCACGCACGCGACGCTCCATCCAGGCCCGCCATTGGGCGGCGACCGGCTGCGCCATCTCTGTGCCGCCCAGGTATCCCGCGTTACTTCCGGTCAAGTCGCATAGCCGCGTTGTCCACCAGGTGACGTAGGCCGGCCGTTGGAGCAGTTCATCGATCTTCCGTTCGCGTTTGTCGGCAGCAGTATCCGCCAGAAACTCGACCACCTCAGACGGTGTTGGCAGGGTGCCAATCAGGTCGATGCTGACGCGGCGAAGAAAGGTTTCGTCGCTGCAAAGTTCGGACGGAACGATTCCCAGGCGACTTAATTTAGCAACTACGAATTCGTCAATCGCGGTGGGGGTGGGAACCTGCGGATAGCGATCGCCGACTAGGTCGCTGACCGGCAACACAACTTGGTTCGTCGCAATGCCATTGTCGTAAAACGAAACAACGTAGGTGTCACCTTTGCCGGTTGCACGAACCAGACCGGCACCGGAGACTTCTGCCACGCCGTCGTCCTGAGTCTCGAAACGCGTCAGGCAGGTAACATCTTCGCGTGTGCCATCGGACCAGACTGCGATGGCTTGTAATTGAACGGTCTCGCCCGCTGATTGAAAGACGATGTCCGCAGGCGTCACATCGAGCCGAACAAACTCTGCCGGCCGTTCTGGCTGACCCAAGGCACCTTGGGAGATCCAACGCCGCAGCAATTCTTGTTGCCACTCGCCGGGCGGTAACCGCACTCCCCCTTCGTGTTCGTCTGCCGATGTCGGTTTGTTCAAGATGAGGCTCGACTCAGGATTTTCGAGATCGATTCTCTCGTGGAGGTTCTCCAGATCCATGTCAAAGTCGTAGCCGAACATGGAAAGTCGAAATCCGCCTTGGCCTTGAAACGAGCCATGGCAGGCGCGGCCGTTGCATCCGAGTCGGCCCAATAGCGGGATGACGTGACGTTGGAAATCGGGAAGCGTGGCCTCGTCGGCCAACCGCTTAACGATCGGTGCAACCAGTGATGTCGACTCGGAGACCTCGTTGCCGCGTCGTGGCAATACGGCCGCCAGATCCTCGACGTCCCCCGCGCGCGGATCGACCGCGCGGACAATTGCTGGATCGACGTGGATGCGCGTCTTCGGAAGCAATTCGCGGAGTTGCCTGACGCCCTCGGCCGTTACACGCGTGCCGTATAATTCGAGGTGTTTTAGCTGTGCGAGTCGGCCAAGCGTTGCAACGACCGGGTCGCTGACGTCGGTCGCGTTGAGGCAGAGATGTTCTAAGTCGCTGAGCCCAGTCAGGTGCGCTGCGCCGCTGCCGTCGATACGGCAATTTGCCAGATCCAGGAACTTCAATTTGGCAAGTTGCGACACGTGAACCAGACCGGCGTCGGTGACCCGCGTGTTGTCGAGCCGTAGCGTGCTCAGGTTGCCGAGCCTGGCGATCATCGACAGGCCGGCGTCTGTCAGGTCGGTCTGGCGCGCCGAGAGCACCTCCAGCGACTGCAGGCCACGCAGGGACTCCAAGGCGGCATCCGTGATGCGCGAATCGTCGAGGTAGAGACGCCGCAATCTGGTGAAGTTTGCCAGCGGACTCAAGCCGCAATCGGTGACCGCCGTCTGCGATACCAGCAGCGTGTCCAACTCGACCAGCTCGGCAATATTGGCCAATCCCTTGTCGGTAACTTCCGGGCAGAGGATCGCCAGGTAGTCAAGCTTGCGAAACTGCTTGAGATGAACCAGATGTTCGTCCGTCACGATCGGTTTGCTCAAACGCACCAGGCGCACCGATCCGTCATTGTGAAACTGAATATTGGTGGCGACTCGGCGCAATGCCGCGACGGCCATCTGCTCGGCCGATGCTTCGGTCGCATCGAGACTGGTCGATTTGTCATCGGCGCTGCCAACCATCGCTATGCCGGCCACGGCAAGCAGGGTCAATCGCTGAGCGAAGTGCGACCAGAATCGGCAGCGACGAAACATCAGAGGTCCCTTCCAGCGGTGGGGTTACGCAGGTGGCGACGGGCTCGCGATTATAACCGGAATCGAACGCTAGGCAAAAAGTACGGGAGCGCCGCGGCGATCGAGAGGCGGGAGGCAGCTCGTGTTACCCACACCTGCATGGCGCGTTACCCGGTCGCCGGTTGGGGCTTTGAACAGACGGCGACACGCGGTGGCGAAATCCAGTGCCGTACGACCGTTTCCGGCCCCGGTCAGCCATGCTGGAAAGGGACCAAGCTCTTGAGGAGCAGGGGGTTATCGCAAAAACTGGCGCTGTCCCGCTGGCGTCGATTCGGATTACAGCGAATTGGTTGGTTCTGCCGATTGAAACAAGAATACAGGGTCTTGTGATGTTGGTTTCGCGGAGCGCGACGCCCAATGATCGGCCGTCGGTCGCGTTTGGTCATGATTTCGGTGCGGTTCATCACGCGGTCACCGCTTCCGGGGTGACGGCCGGATAGTCGAATTGCCGAAACCGCTAGTGCATCAATACCTTATGTCGACTATAACCTGACGCCCCTGGCGCACCGTGTTACTCGCGCGGCCGCCTCAATCGACCGCTGGAGTTCCGCGATGTCACATACTGCCGCACCTCCCGGACGGTTCAAATCGCCTGTTTCGCAAGGTCGGTCAAGCTACCTTTGGTCACACGTGGTCGTCGTTGTGGGTTTACACGCCTTGGCGCTATTGGCGTGTGTCCCCTGGTTATTTAGTTGGACCGGAGTCGTCCTGTGCGCCGCCGGCTTCTATGCATTCGGAACCCTGGGGGTCAACATTGGGTATCACCGCCTCCTTGCACATCGAGGGTTCAAGACACCATTGTGGTTCGAGCGAATACTGGTCACGTTAGCAGTCTGCTGTTTGCAAGGGACGCCAGGTCGATGGGTTTCGAATCATCGGATGCATCATCAGTTTTCGGATAAGGAAGAGGATCCCCACACACCGTTGGTCAGTTTTTTTTGGGCCCATTTCGAATGGCTTCTAACCGAAGACAAACAGCAGAATTGGGCGTCAACCTATGCCAGGTACGCACCGGATGTGGTCCGCGATCGGTATTACTTGGGCATGGAGCGGAACGCCAGCTGGTTGCTGATTTACGCCGCCCACGCCGTGATGTTCTACGCGGCTGGATTCACAGCTGGCTGGTTGCTTCCCGGCGGGTCGGTCATGGCTGGATTGCAATTTGGCGCCAGTCTCCTGGTTTGGGGTGTGATCTTGAGGACCGTGATTGTGTGGCACATTACCTGGTCCGTGAATTCGCTCACGCATACCAGCGGCTATCGGAATTACGAGACCAGCGATCGGAGCCGCAACAATTGGTTCGTGGCGCTCTTAGCCGCCGGAGAAGGATGGCACAATAACCACCACGCCCAGCCGAGGTGTGCCGCCGCCGGCCATCGATGGTGGGAGCTAGATCCCTCCAACTGGGCGATTCGGGCGATGGCCCTGGTTGGCTTAGCCACCGACTTGGTCGAAGTTCGCGCGGTCGACCCACGTGCGGCCAATGCCGATGCCGCCAGCGAGCAAGCTGCCGATTTGCAAGCTACCAACGAACGCGCAAGAACACCTCGCCGCGCTGCGTAGGGGCGCGACCTGGATAGGCCGTCGCTGTTGGATGTGGACGGCACGCGCAGCAGATGGCAGGCGTCGACAATCGATCCCATGTGAGATCATCCGACGATCACTGTTGGCCATCGCCTCGACGATTCGAGCGGCGGTTCCAGCAGGTTAGCGAACCTGGCACGCCGGCCCGCATGGCAGAAACTTTCGGCTGTTCAATGAGAACGCGCATCGTAAACGCAACCCCGCAGCGTCAGTCGTAAAGTTGAGGGAGGCTCGCCGCGGCGCTTGAGCAGGCCGGCCACGAATCCCCGGGGATTTGCAACTCTGGTTGCAACCTGACATATCGTCGGCATGAACAAGGACGCCACCTCAAATTCAAGACTGACGCGTCGAGTTACCCATCGCGCCGTTTGGAAAACAGAATAGCCCGTGCCCGTGTGGGTCTTGACGGGCCGAATTACCGCCTGAGAATAGACCACGTGAATACCGACCGATTGCAGGGCAAAGTGATCGTGATTGTTGGCGGGACGGCCGGACTTGGGCTGTCTGCGGCACATGCATGCGTGCGCGCTGGAGCCCATGTCGTGGTTGTTGGCCGCGATGATTCAAAATGCACGGCCGCGGTCACCGCGTTGGGAAGCTGCGCAAGGGGTGTCGAGGGCGACGCGCGCAACCCACAAACCGTGGACCGCGCGATTCGAACGGCGCTCACCGAATTTGGCCCTCTTGATGGACTCTACCATGTTGCCGGTGGCAGCGGACGGCGTCTGGGGGACGGACCGCTCGACCAATTGAGCGATCAGGGATGGGATCAAACCCTGCGTTTGAACTTGGATTCCGTGTTCTATTCGAACCGCGCCGCGATCCAGCAGTTCTTGCGGCAGGGGAGTGGGGGAAGTGTGGTGAACATGGCATCCGTGCTGGCCGACTCGCCGTCACCGCGTTTCTTTGCCACGCATGCTTATGCGACCAGTAAAGCCGCCACCATTGGAATGGCCAGGGCGGCGGCGGCTCATTACGCGCCGCAGAATATTCGCGTCAATGTCATTGCCCCCGCGCTCGTCGATACCCCGATGGCCCGCCGCGCCAGCAACGACCCTGACATCAGGCACTATGTGGCGTCCAAGCAACCGCTGGACGGCGGTCGGATCGGGCTACCTGCCGATGTCGACGAGGCGGTCGTTTATTTCCTTTCGGATGATTCTCGCTTTGTGACCGGTCAAGTGTTGCGGATCGACGGTGGCTGGTCGTTGACCGATGGGCAATATCGCACGCCTGCTGACGAGGCCACTGGCTCGACCTAGCAGAGCAGCGCCACGTTGAATTGCTAAAGAATAACGTAACGCTGTCCCACTCGATTCACCTGCGGACCATTTGCTCATGCTCGATTCCATGCCGTCTCCCGCTCAGGACTACTTGCAGCACTGTCGCGATCTCCTCGAGGTCGTCACGGGTCAGCAATCGCAGATTGTCACCGCGGCAAACTGGTTTGCGGACTCGATTCTGGCCGGACGCATGGTGCACCTGTTCGGGGCCGGGCACAGTAGGATTCCGGTCGAAGAGATGTGGCCCCGCTATGGCTCGTTCCCGGGATTCAATCCGATCGTCGAACTTTCGCTCACGTTCCATAACAATGTGATTGGCGCGAATGGTCAACGGCAGGCGATGTTTCTGGAGAACACGCCTGGGCTGGCGGCACGAATTCTGAGGAACTTTGCGACGTCTGCCGACGATTCGGCGCTGGTTGTGTCGTCCAGCGGTTGCAACGTCGTGCCGATCGAAATGGCGCAGGAGTTTCAACAGCGTGGCATCAAGGTCGTGGCCATCGTCAGCCGGCAGCATTGCGACGCCAGTACCAGCAAGCACGCCGCCGGCATCAAACTCACCGACGCGGCGGACCTTGTGCTCGATACCGGCGCGCCGCCAGGAGATGCCATGGTGACGCTGGCGGGGCTCGAGACACCGGTGGCACCGGGATCCACCGTGGGTGGGTGCATGCTGGTCAATGCGATCAAAGCGGAGGTCGCGGCCCGCTTGGTAGCCGCCGGACATCCGCCGCGGGTCTTGACCGCCGCCTGCGTTGTCGGGGCCGAACGGGCGAGCGAGTTATTCGAGGGTGCGTACGACGAGCACGCGCGGCGTATCGCCAAGCTGTACGAAAAATTGGGGGCGCCTGCCGAGCCTCACGATGTCGAAACAACTTAGGTCGCGCTGCCGACGACGTCCGACAGCATCTCGCCAAGCGTGTACGTTGGCGAGTTTCGACCGCCTTGGAATGGAACCACCTCACAGGTACCGTCATCATGCAACCCCGTCCCCTCCGCACGACCGTGATCGGCAGCTACCCGTTTCCGAGCTGGCTGGAATTCGCCGCCGACAATCTGAATCGGTTTGGCACCGCCGATATCGCAGAAATGAAGGAGGACGCGGTCACCGTTGCGATCCAGGATCAGGTCGCTGCGGGACTTGATGTGATCACCGACGGCGAGCAAACTCGTTTTGATTTCAATCTTTCCTTTTACGGGCATCTCCGCGGCATTGAGCTCGAAACGGCCTCGCCACGTCAGTTTGGACCGCCCGCTCACGACCAGCGGGGCAAACATGCCGTGGTCGGAGAATTGACTGCACCAGCCGGCCTGGGAACGGTTGCTGAATTCGAGCGACTCTGCCGATTGGCACCGTCAGGACCCACGCTCAAGGCGAGCGTGCCGGGGCCGTACACCATGAGCGGTCGTTTGGTGCCCAACGCACAGTATGCCGATCGGTTTGCCCTGACCGAGGCATTACTGCCAATCATTCGTGACGAACTCGAGCAACTGGTCGACGCCGGCTGCCAGGAACTGACGGTCGACGAGCCGTCCATGAGTTGCTATGCGTACCGGGAAGATCGTGGCCGGTTGGTCGATATTTTCAATCGCACCGTCGAGCCCATTGTCGGCAAGTGCCGTTTGGCAACGCATCTCTGTTTCGGGAATTTCAAGGGACATGCAGTTGGCCTTCGTCGCTATGCACCGATGTTTCCAGACTTCCTGGAAATGAAGGTCGACGAAATTCACGTCGAAATGGCCAGCCGGGAATACTCGGAATTGGCGATCATCGAACAGATTGCCCGACGCACCGATGTGTGTGTCGGCATCATTGACGTGAAGAGCTACTACATCGAGTCGGTCGAAGACGTGGCGGCCCGCGTTCGTCAGACGCTGCAGTATGCGCCGGCCGATCGGCTGTCATTCGCACCCGACTGCGGGCTCAGCCAAACCGCACGCTGGGCGGCTCGTCAGAAACTGGCAAATATGGTGGCGGGGGTGCAAATGGTGCGTGAGGAGTTGGGGCGATGATTGTACCTCGTCTCGCGCATGACGCGCTGCTGGCTGACATCGCTGCGGCGCGGGAGCAAGATCGTACACTCCACTTGTGGTGGCTCGGCCAAAGCGGATTTCTCATCCACTGGCAGGATCGCCAGTTGCTGATCGACCCGTACCTCTCCGATTCACTGTCGGAGAAGTATGCCGCAACCGACAAGCCACACGTGCGGATGAGTGAGTTGGTCATCGAACCGCGGCGCCTGCAGTCTGTCAATGTGATCACATCCAGTCACAACCATACCGATCATTTGGATGGCCCGACGTTGACCGGTTTAATTCAGGCGAATCCTGAGGCGGAGTTGGTCGTACCAGCGGCGAATCGGTTGTTCGCCGCGAATCGCCTGGCCATCGAGCCGACTCGCCTGATCACGATCGACTCCGGTGAAACGGTCACCGTGGCCGGCATTACCATGAACGCCATTCCCGCTGCGCACGACACGATTGAACGTGACGAGCAGGGAAGGTGTCGATTCCTGGGTTATGTGTTTCAGGTGGGACCATGGACGATTTACCATAGCGGAGACACGCTGCGGTACGATGGGATGGCCGAGTTGTTACGGCGATGGACGATCGACATCGCCCTGTTGCCGATCAATGGTCGTGCCCCAGAACGGCGCGTGGCCGGCAATCTTTGGGGAGACGAAGCCGCCCAACTGGCACACGAGATCGGCGCCGGCGTGGTGATTCCCTGTCATTACGACATGTTCACCTTCAATACGGCGACGCCGGAACTGTTCGTGAAGACGGCCATGAAAATCGGTCAACGGTACGCTGTGCTGAATCTCGGCGAGCGGTTTGAAGTCGCGGAGTCTGCATAAGACTCGTCGCTTCATCGATCGAGCCCTGCATCGATCTCTCATGCTGTAGCCGCCGCACTCTTGCTGGCGACCTGCA
>JAUIHJ010000791.1 GCA_030432015.1 bacterium | reverse complement strand
TCTCAAAACGTAGTGACGCGCTGAAAGCCGAAACCGATTGGCTGACCGCCCATTGGTTGCAAGCCTAACTGCATCGCCTCGTAAGAACGAACCTTCTTGTTTCCCCCGACTGCACGTCTGTCGCGCAGTCGGGGGTTTTTGCATTTCTTGGCAGCCCGCTGACCGGTTCGCGGCGAAGAAATCCCGCAGAACCGTCCCAATCGGCAAAGTTTTCGTAATCGGTACCAACGCGCGCGCCGATGTAATACCCACCGCGGCGCACGCGACCGCCGGGGCTTCACGAATCACCAGGAGACTCAAGATGATCCTTTCTTGGCTGTCGGCCCGTCACGGAAGCTGTTTGCTGGCTGCCCTTGTCACGATGCTCGCCGCACACGCGTCGGCAAACGGTGCGACGGGCGAGCCGGTGGGTTCGTCGTTCCGCCCAACGGCTGACGTGAGCTTGCATGGCAACGGCGAGTTGCACGGCCAGATCCTCGATCCGCAGGGCCGGCCACTGGCCTTGGCGGAAGTTGCGATTTTGCAACAACAGCGACTCGTCGGCCGCGCCAGAACGGACGTCACCGGACGATTCGCCATCGGCGGGCTCAAACCGGGTGCGTATCAGTTACAGTCGGCCGCTGGCGTGCAAGCGGTGCGGATCTGGGCATCTCAAACGGCCCCCCCGGCCGCGAAACAAGCGGTTCTTCTCGTTAGCGACGGCCAAGCCGCACGCGCCCAAATGAATTACCGCGCATACGGCCCGGCGATCCGCGGTGCGATTGCTGGCGGCCTGGTGACCGGACTCACCTATTGGGCCATCGACCATAATGATGACGACGCAAGCTGACGCGCGTGTCGCATCGCATTATGATGGCCGAATCATGCTGAGTCTTAAATCATCTTCCCCGGCTCGCTGGCTCGAACAGGTCGACCAGGACCTCGACCAGATCCTAATTGATCACGCCCATTGCGAAAAAAAGGCGGCAGGCGTCGCCATGAACCTGATTTTCGCCTACGTCGATCACGAAGAACTGTGCCGGGAGATGACGGCAATCGTCAACGAAGAGCTCGAGCACTTTCACCTGGTCCTGGAGCTTCTCAAGCGCCGTGGAATTCGCTTTCAGCGCCTCAAGCCGGGCGAATATGGCCGAAAGCTCAACGCAGGCGTCCGTAAATTCGAGCCGCAACGTGCCGTCGACCGCTTGCTGGTCGCTGGGCTGATTGAGGCCCGTTCCTGCGAGCGATTCAGCTTGCTACGAGATCACGTGCCGGACCGCGAGCTGTCCGATTTCTACGGCAGCCTGTTCGAATCGGAAGCACGCCACCATGCGACCTACGTCCGCCTGGCCAAGACCTTCGGCACGGAATCACAAGTGCAACAGCGTCTGGCGGAACTGGCGGAATTGGAAGCGGCGATCGTGGCCGAGGGTGATCCGCTGCCCCGAATGCACAGTTAAGCGGGCCGCGTCACGTGGTGGTGCCAGCCGCCATCCAATGCAGCCGCGACAATGTGCAAACCCGTGCAAATTGAAGGGTCGGCCCGGCACGTCGCAACTTGGCGTCGGAGTCTTGGGGAGAGCGGAGTTTCGAACGCCGCTTGGCGGACCAGGGGCCGAGTTCTCGGTGCGACTGCGTCGAACTCGCAGCAGCTTCGCGTGAATTGATCAGACGCTGTCATTTGCTAGACTGTGGGTTCTTAGCGAGTTGAATGTCACCTTTGCTGTCTCTTGCCCTCATTTTTGTGAAACGCCCGTGTCTCGCAACCAACTTCTTGGCGACCCGGCCAACCCAATCGCCCCCTGCCACCCCTTGGCCGGCCACGAATCGCAGATCGATGAACTGCGTGCCACGGGCGCCCAGTTTTATCAGCGAGGTTGGTCGGTCGGCACCAGCAGTAATTACAGCGTGGTTCTCCGCGCCGACCCGCTCGAACTGCTGGTGACAGCCAGCGGTAAGGACAAGGGCCAGCTTGCTCCAACCGACTTTGTCCGCGTAGGTGCCGATGGCCGCCCGACACAGGCCGATCAGCCAAAGTCATCCGCCGAAACGCTGCTCCATGTCGTTGTAGCCAGCGTCCTTCCGGTGGGAGCGATTCTGCATACCCATTCACCGTGGGCCACCGAACTCTCCCAGCTGTACTTTGCACAGGGCGGAATTGAATTTGAAGGCTACGAGATGCTCAAGGGACTCGAGGGCATCAAGACACACGAACGACGATTCCGCTTCGAGATTTTTGACAACACACAGGACATTCCGGTCCTTGCCGAGCAGGTTCGGCAGCGGTTGACCGACGCAACGAACCCGCTGGAATACGGCTACCTGATCCGAGGTCACGGCCTGTACACGTGGGGCCGCGATGTCGCCGAAGCGCGGCGACACGTCGAAATCCTGGAATTCCTCTTAGAGTGTCAAGCACGAAAGATCCAACTTGTCGGTCCGCCGTCAAACTAGAACGCCCTGACCACCTACTTTCACGCGGAGAATTAGCATGGCTTCCCTGAACATTCCCGACGAAGATCGCACGCTTACCGATGCGCATGAAATCCGCGAGTTCCTCGAACCGTACGGGATCTGGTATGAGAAATGGGACGTCGCGAGCCGTATCGGCAGCGACGCCTCCAACGAAGAAATCCTGGCCGCCTTTTCCCCCGAAGTCGAACGCCTCAAAGCACGCGGCGGATTTGTGACCGCAGACGTGATCAACGTTACCGCCGAAACACCCGGCCTGGATGCCATGCTGGCCAAGTTCTCCAAGGAACACACCCACAGCGAAGACGAGGTCCGTTTCACCGTCAAGGGACGAGGGATCTTTCACATCAATCCGCAGGGCGGGCCGGTCTTCGGTGTCCTCGTCGAGTCCGGCGACCTGATCAACGTTCCGGCCGGCACCCAGCATTGGTTCAACCTGTGCGATGACCGCAACATCCGCTGCATTCGACTGTTCCTGGATCCTGCGGGCTGGGCGCCTCATTACGTCGATGAACCGGTCAACGAGAAATACACAGCCGTCTGCTGGGGCCCGGACTATCTTCCCCCCGCTGACGACCTGGAACCTGTGGTCAAGCTGTGATCGAATTTCCCGGACAAGCCGTTCTACTCGACATCGAAGGCACAACTTCTTCGATTCGCTTCGTCTACGACGAAATGTTTCCGTTCGTGCGGCGCGACCTTGACGCCTTCCTCGCGCAGCACTGGGACTCCGACGACGTTCGCCACGCCTGCGACGTCATCGCCCAGGACGCGGGGCACGCGTCGCTGAGCGTCTGGCGCGGTACGGCCGACGAGGCGGCAGCGCGGCAGTTGATCCATGACGAAGTCCTGCGGCTCATGGATGGTGACATCAAGGCCACCGGCCTCAAACAACTGCAAGGTCTGATCTGGCGATCAGGTTTTGAGAGTGGCGAACTGAGGGCCCACGTGTATCCCGATGTGCCGACGGCGCTACAGGTCTGGCATGCCGCTGGAATGGACGTGCGGATCTACTCGTCCGGCAGCATCGCCGCACAGATCCTCTTTTTTGGCCACACGGAGGCGGGGGATCTGCTGCCGCTGCTCAAGGGACACTATGACACCACGACAGGGCCAAAGGTCGATCACGACAGCTACGCCAAGATCGCGCG
>JAUIHJ010000790.1 GCA_030432015.1 bacterium | reverse complement strand
CAACATGGCCACAGGCACATAGTACTTCGCATACCGCTTGCCGTCGGAATAGGGATGGCCCGCGTCGTCTTCGACCAATACGGTCGCCCGCTTGGTAATCCGATTGACACGGCCGACGTAGTGCCGACCATCCATTCGAAATGACACGCGGTCGCCCGTCTTCACGCCGAATTTCTTGTACGCATGCTCGCGCGGCGTGATCAACTGGTGGCGGTGATCCGTGTGGCCAAAAAAACGATTGGCGATCGACTGAAATCGCGGCGCTGCACAGCTCGAATCGAGCCAGAGCAACATTTCAACCAGATGCGTCATCTCGTGTTCCATGACACGTTGAAGCGCTTCGAGCCGGTCGCGGCAATCGATGCCTGACATGATGATGGCGCGATCGTCATCGCGGAATGACTGAAAGAGGAGCGTTGTCGAAACGGCGATCTCGTATTCAGCCTCGACGAGTCGCCCTCGGCGATCCAATCGCCCGCGGCGCGTCGCTTTGCCTCCCGCCTGCGTCATGCGTTTGGAAAGCCGGAACCCCAGCGGCGCGTCTCCCAACAACTGGCGGCACCCGCCAGCGAAGAACCGTTCGTCGTACAGGTCAAACAGCCGCTCGATGTCGCGGGGATGAATCACCGTGAAGTTGCCCGCGTCCAGATGCTCTGATTCGTTGAGTATCGTCTCGTAGATGTCGCGGTGCCGGGCCGCAACTTCATCTGGCGACGGCGTTCCTGTTTCAACCAACGTGCGCATGTCCATTGCCATATGCCGTCTCCGTGTCGCTGAGTATCCGCGTATCCATCCGCCTCGCTGGATTACGTGCCGTCATCCGACTGATTGGGTAACCTGTTGCGTGCCACATTCTAGCGGAACTTGATTGGCAAGGGTAGAATCGTGACAGGTCAGGCAAGACGATTGCGTTTTCCAAATTGCGTGATGCGAAACCCGATGCGCCCGTTTGGAAGTTTTGAAGTTGCGCCTTCTAGCCGCGCAGCGGCGGCAGGAGTTTGACAACGCGAAGACGCATGCCGCCGCATCGCGGCTCTTGAACAACCAGACGATACGTCTCCGGGGCTGGCACACCAGGCGGCAGGCACACCCGGCGGCAATCGGACTTGCCTACGGCATTCGAACAACCGCAACTTCAAGACTTCAAGTCTGCCCCCTCCGTTTACAAGACACCAATGCCTGTCGCGATAGGCCCATGTCCGAATGCGTCAGCGACACGAGCAGCATGAATTCCTCGCTGACATGCCGTAAAGATACAGACGCCGCAGTTGGCCGATTGAGTTCGCTGCCACGTCCGGACGACGCGTTGCGAATTAACCACGACTCCGCTTGAAAACCGACACAACTTGAAACCACCCGAGAACATCCGATGAACTTCCGACTCGCTCCCTTTGTCTTGCTCACGCTGGCCGCCACCCAACTGCTTGCCGCCGAACCCCTGACGCTGGACGTCTGGCCCGGCGCGGTGCCCGGCGAGCAAGGTGACATCGGCGCGGAAAAACTCCAGCCTCCCAACGGCGAGAAGAAGCCGATCCAGCGGCTCGCCAACGTGACCCAGCCGACCATCTCGGTCTACCGGCCCGATCCAGCGAAGGACACCGGCGCCGCCGTACTGATCTGCCCGGGTGGTGGTTACAACATTTTGGCCTGGGACCTGGAAGGAACCGAAGTCGCCGACTGGCTGAACTCGCTCGGCGTCACCGGGATCGTGTTGAAGTATCGCGTCCCGCGACGCAAGGATCGCGAGAAGCACGACGCCCCGCTGCAGGATGCGCAGCGTGCGATGAGCCTGGTACGAAAACACGCCGACGCCTGGGGAATCGACACAAAGCGACTCGGCATCCTCGGTTTCTCCGCGGGCGGCCACCTGTCGGCCGCGACGGCCACCAACTTCGACAAGCGACATTATGCTGCCATCGACGACGTTGACAAATTCAGCTGCCGCCCTGATTTCGCCGTCCTGGTTTACCCGGCCTACCTGACAGCCGGCAATGAACTGGCGTCTGAGATTCGTGTCACACCGGAGACGCCGCAGACATTCTTCGCGCACGCCAGCGACGACCGGATCAGCTCAGAAAATAGTATTGCCATGTACCTGGCACTGAAGAACGCGAAGGTTCCGGCCGAGCTTCACATCTATGCCAGTGGCGGACACGGTTTCGGTCTGCGACCGTCCGATCATCCCGCGTCGACATGGCCGCAGCGCTGCGAGCAGTGGCTGCGCAGCCGGGGTATTCTCGACAAGCCATAAGACCGGCGGCAAGAACGTGGGGAGCACACAACGGGACGTTGAGATGCTCAGGAAACAAGGCCAGCAGACTCGACCGCGGATCGCAACTTGCGGCTCGCTAATCGGTCCGCAGATTACGCAGATTCTCGCAGAACACTTCCAGCGTTGCCGTGGTGCGTTGGTGCGATGTTCCTCTGGATTCTCATTCGCTCGGACCGTGCCACGACAGCAGATCTCTCATCTGCGCCCCTCTGCGTATTCTGCGGATCACGTAAGGCGAAGCCGATCACGCGCGATCGACATGGGAGCGATTGTAACGGTTGGCGTCCTGGTTTCCGTCTTGGTGCTCGTGATGTGGGTGCGCCCATGAACAGCGAGCTCACTGCTAGACGGCCCTGGCAGTCAAGAAGTCGGGTCGACGATTTGTTCAGCCTCCCTTGATCGACTTCGCGCCACAATGCGGGCAGAAGTCCGACGTTGGCGACACCTTGCTGCATTCATGACATTCCGTAACCTGGACCTGGTGTTGCCGGCGATTCGAAACGAGCATGACCAAGAGGATCACTGGAATCCCCACGCAAGCCAGCCCCAGTACGCCAACAATCACCAATTCAAAGATGCCTGGCATTCCCATTGTGGACACCGCAATTCCTTCACCAAGATGAGTTGCTCCCGAGTTGGAGTCGGAATCGGCGTCGAAGTCGGCCCGATACCGGAGACTGGCCAGTATACGAGGCGGTCGCGTCGGATGACAACAAGCGTGCGCAGCAGTCCTTTGCGCAACGGCAACACCGGCGAGCCCACAGGTGCGAGCCGAGGCGCAGAACCAGTTGACACCGAGCAAACGTTGGCGGTCAGCGAGGCCGTGCAACTTAGTGGTGCCGCACTGAAACGATCAACTTGCCAACCAGCCACGACCGCCCGCCCAACTCGACCGCAGCCGTCACCGTGACGATAAAGCTCGCCTGCCATGAGGCATCGCGCTTCGAGGGACGCCACTTGGCCCGGATCAGCAAACGTCCAGCCCTTTAGGTCGAAGACACCGTCGCTCGCATCAGCCTGGGCCTGAAGGGTATCCCAAAGATATGCTGCGACATGTCCGCGAACAGGCACACATTGGCAATCTGGTCACCAATCCCATGCTGCTGCCCGCAATGTGCGTCATCGACAACGAGGGGAATCGATTGTTGTGCCTCAGCTGAAAGCTGACTTTCGGAGCTAGAGTTTCCTATCACGAAAGCCGAGGGAAATTCTATGAACAAGAAACGCTCACACGAGCCCCAGGACAAGGTTGCCATCATTCGCGGCCATCTTGGTAATTCGCTCGATCTGATTTGAAATATCCTGTGATGGCTCCCTAAAGTTCGGGCAGCACCGCAT
>JAUIHJ010000789.1 GCA_030432015.1 bacterium | reverse complement strand
CTCATACAGATGATCGGGCAGAGGGAGCGGTTCGATTTCGACCGTAGGTGCGGTCAATGCCGAGGTGTTGCCGACAGGCTTGCCCAAATCTTTAGGCAATTTCACCCGGAAGTTACCTACGGAATAGGTGCGGGGCGGCTTGGTCATGTCCATCGGCTCGAAATGCCACGCCAAGGCTGGTTTGCGACCATCCGCGCGCTTCTTGTCATTGAGCCAGTTCATTGTCCAAGGTAGGCGAAGCAGGCGGTCGGCATTATGGGTTCCCCAATCCGTCCCGGGGACAGTATGTATTGGCAGGCGGCAATCCAACGGCGAATTCGGATCCATTTGAAATCTCCGACTATCCGCTCGGCACGCAGCCCGACGCGGCATTCGCCCCCGAACTGATGTTCCCCATCTGGCAGTTCGGCGGCACGAGCCCCAATGGTGGACTTGCCTACCACGCACCGCAACACCCGCTTCACAAGCATCTGATATGGTGCTTCTACTCAACGGGCGACATTGCGGTCATCCCGACCGGCTCAGACGGCATGCCAACCACGGTCGAAAAATTGCGTACGCCAACGGGAAAGCTGCAACTCAGCGGGCCGCTCGACATCGCCCAAGACCGAACCACGGGGAATCTCTATGTTGCGGACTTTGGCAAACAGAGCGAATTCGGCGCCGATGGCGCGCTCGTGCTGCTGCGTCCCGCGACTTCTTCACAAACACGGCCGGCGAATTGACCTGCCCCACCTCGCAGGATTATCCCATGCATCAACGACTCTTCGTCCTGACGTCCAGTATCTTTTTCCTTTTGGGAATGGCGACGGTGATGGACGCGGAAACCCGAACACCTCGCACGTTGGAACAAGGGGGTGTGGTCCTGACGTTTGACGATCGGAATTTCGACGATTGGATCAAGGCGATTCCGCTATTCGAAGAACTCGAGGTCAAAGCCACCTTCTTTATTAGTGGAGAAATCGATCAGCAAGCCCGCGATGCAATTCAACAATTGGCCCGCCATGGCCACGCCATTGGCTCGCACAGCATCCACCACCTAAAGGCGGTCGAGTTTTGCCAGCAACGGTCCACGGATGAGTTTCTCCGCTTCGAGATCGAACCGCAGCTGAAATCGTTTCAGGCCATCGGCGTCACGCCCGGAGCGTTTGCCTACCCCATGAGTCGCAATAATGCCGTAACGGACGAATTGTTACTCCAAGTTTTTCGGCACGTGCGGACCGGAAAAAACATCGATGCTGGCCAACGCATCTGTGACATTGACGCGTTCTTTGTACCCGCGAACGAAATCAACAAGCATGGCTGCCTCTATGCCAAGGGTATCGACCACGCACCGACACGCCCTGACCGAACCTATGCACAGTTCGACGCAGCTTTCATGCGCGCCGCCAGGAATCAAGAAATCATCGTACTTTATGCACACCGCATCTCCGAGATCGGGACCCGAAACTTCGTCACGCCGGCTGCGCTGCGACGCATCATCGGCAGCGCGAAAGCGCTTGGGCTGACGTTTTACACTTGCGACCAGCTGCCTTAGTCACACGACACTTTCACACTCGCCTGACAGGAACTTCCGAGATGAATCGAATGGTATTAGCGGTTGCCTTGGTGCTTGCCGCGTCGATCTTTACAACCGCCGTCGGCCAGCGCCCGAGGCGTGAAGTCAGCTGGGTCAATCCAACCATCGCCAATGTGAAAGGGCTGGAGCACAAAGTGCTGTCCAGCGAGTCGCTCAAGCACGACGTTGGCTACGTCGTATGGACGCCTCCGAACTATGATGCCAGTGGGAAGACACGATATCCTGTCGTCTATTTTCTGCATGGCGCCGGAGGAACCGAGGCTTCAGACTCAGCCGGCTTCTCGTCGCGTATTGCCAGCGGAATTCGCAATGGCACATTTCCAGCGGTGATCTGCGTCTTCCCCAATGGCGGACTCAGCGGTTATCGTGATGCTGTCGAATCCATGATCGTTGACGAGCTTATTCCGCTGATTGATCGCGACTATGCGACGCAAGCGGAAGCATCGGGGCGAGCACTCGCGGGTTTCTCGATGGGGGGCGCCGGCTCGGTGCGTTTGTCGATACTCCATCCGGAACTCTTCTGTGCGGCGGGCAGTTGGGGTGGGGCACTTTCGCGACGCGGCACCGGGGAGGACAGTCCCTTGCTGCCCGCCGCAACGGCCAATGCCGAGACGCTCAAGGCGAATCACTTCTCGTTATTGACCATCAACGGTGACCAGGATCATCCTGACGGCTTCACGCCGCTTAAGCAGCTTTTCGAACGACTCGACATTCCGCACAACGTGGTGACGCTTGCGGCCACGAAGCACAATCTTGGCCATTATTACGAACGATCTGGCGACACGATGCTGCAGTTCCTGGCCGAACGGTTCAGAGGCAAACCGTCCCCTGACGCGCCCAAGCGAACGGTACGCGTGCTGACAATCGGCAACAGCTTCGCTGGTAACGCGTGCAAGTACTTGAAAGAAATTGGTGCTGACGGCGGTGTTGAGTTGGTGATTGGCACGGCAAACCTTGGCGGTTGCACGCTTGAGCGTCACGCTTCTCTGGCAAAGCAATCCGAGTCGGATCGATCGACCCGACCGTACAGCCGCATTGCCGCCACCGGACGCAGTAAATTGAGTTTGCAGGAATATCTGGTGGCTGATAAGTGGGACTACGTCACGCTTCAACAGATGAGTGCCTTGAGCTTTAAGGTTGAAAGCTTTCATCCGCACATTGACGAATTGGTGGCGATCATTCGCAAACTCGCCCCGCAAGCCAAGATCTTGATTCACGAAACTTGGGCCGACTCGCCACTATTGAAGGACTGGGGAATTACTCAGGGCGAGATGCACGACGGAATCGTAAGTTCCTACCGCAGCGTTGCGAAGCAGTTTGATGCCACTATCATCCCGGTTGGCTCGTCGTTCCACAATGTTCGCACAACCGACGGACGACAGGTGGTCGTTCCCGATCCAGAATACGACTTCGACAATCCGACTTATCCCCAGCGACCCAATCAGGCCAATTCGCTCGTTGCCGGTTGGTATTGGGACGTCCGCGGCGACAAGCCCGCGCTTCGACTCGACTTCAAGCACGCCAACGACGCTGGATGTTACCTGGCCGGACTTGTGTGGTACGAAGCCCTCACCGGCCATGACGCTCGCGAAATAAGGTTTGTCCCAAGGGGCGTCAAGCAGTCCGACGAGGCATTCCTGCGGGAGGTTGCCCACGGCGTTGGGCAACGTGTTCGGGCCGGGGACCAAACCCAATGAAGTTGCTTGGGATCACACTGCGCCGCCGGTACGTGGATCGATCGTAACCGGCGTAATCAGGCCGTTTCACGCTACGGACCGCCCCGATACCTCCGCGATTTCGGAGGCCGGCGAGGTCATGATGTCCGCGCTGCTGGAGGCATCCCAACGTTGGCTTCTACCATTGACGGACTGGAGTGCGGTCTTGGGTTCGGCTTGCGTGGGTTCGGCGCCGTTTTCCGTTATTGGTCACGGAAGTCGGGATCGTGGGTCAGGTCATTTCGCACGGCAACCGATTGCAGGAGACACTTGCTTCTGAGAAGCAAGGGCGAAGTCGGCTCGGATTAGCTCGGTGTCTTTCCGGCGAT
>JAUIHJ010000788.1 GCA_030432015.1 bacterium | reverse complement strand
TTGGTTCAACAGACGCGACGTCAACCGTCCCCGCCAAGGCCGCCGCCACGCAACCCGGCGCCGCGGATCAGCCCGGCGCCGCGGATCAACCCGGCGCCGCGGATCAACCCGGCGCAGAAGATCAGCCCGCCGCAGAGGATCAACCCGGCGCAGAAGATCAACCCGCCGCAGAGGATCAACCCGCCGCAGAGGATTCAGAGTAGCCCTTAGTCCTCCACGTTCCCGATAGGCCGAATTAGTTTTCTGGTGGCTCGATCTTCTGGGCTTGGCGGATTAATTGTCGAGCCTCGTCGCCTCGAGCAACCTGGCTGGAGAACATCGGCGCGTAGACAGCAACCGGCTCGAACGCCTCGCCGGTAACCGCCATGCCAATCAGGTCATTGCCCGACAATGTTGGTCGACCCATCCGTTGGATCAACGGCATTTGGACGGTTCCGATTCCATCATAGGCGCGGTACACCACCTCAGTGCAGACCAGCCGATCGGATCGAGTGAAATCGAAACTGAAGTCGTACGGTTTTCCATGATGGTTCAAGCTGCGGGAGAGGGCTTCGGTAACGTCGCTGGCCACCAATCGCGGCCGCAACACGACAATCGAGTCCGCGCCAAATGGCGACGTCAGCGACCGCAATTGAACGCCGTCTCGCATCGATTCGATAACCACTCCCGCGTTGCGCGACGTTTCTTGTAGATGACGCCATTGCGGTTCCAGGGCTCCTTGTCTGTCGGAGAAGCCAAGTCGGGGCAGCATGTCGACGGGTCCCAGGTAGAGTGCCACATGTGGCCAGTAGCCTGGTAGAAAATAGTTTGTCAGGGCATATTCCTTGCGTACGGCCAGCACATCACCCGGCCGCAGCCGCCCTTGAATTTCAGCGGCGATGCCCGGCGGGAGCGCCGGCTGGTGACCCAATCGCAGATACTTGTCGGCCACCAGCGTTCCCATCAGTTTTTGCAGGCCGAACAGCGCACGGCCGAACAAGGTGTGCTTGACGTGTCCTTTTATCCGGCGGCTTCGCATCGACAATTTCGCGCTGGCGAACTGCGCGATGGGCACGTCCAACTGATGCCGGAGTCGGTGAATGATCGACAGCAGGTCCGCCCAGTTCTGCTCCTCGGCACGTTCCTCGAGCGACCTTTTGTGTTCTTCAAAATACTTGACAGAATAGTACAAGTGCCAGCCGTGCCGGGCGCTCAGCAAGGACTTTTGAATCGTATCGTAAACACCCGCCGGAACGCCGAAAGCAGAGATCGGCTCGTTCAGTTTTCGCTTAACCAGCGGCCTCGCTTCGACCGCTTCGCGAAGAAACCTCGCCGCATCGACGAGCAGCAAGGCCGCGGCGAACCCGATCAGAAAGGCGCGATCCTGATTGACGCCCGGCAGGGCCGGCGCCCGGCGGAGGGTGGTAATCAGGTCAAACAGTGCGTTGCGGGCGTGCCAATATGATACGAGAAGCTCGCCCGTCGCCTCCTCTTCCCGTGGCGAAAAGTAGCCGCGTTTTGTGGCACCGGCACCGGCGACAACGTGCCGCGCGCCGGCCTTGAGCTCTTCAAAGAATGTCGCTAAATGCAGAACCGTTAGCTGGTTGGATTCCAAGTCGAGGTTGGCCATCCTGCAGCCCTCCGTTCGAAACGCCGCAGTGAATTGCGGTGCGGGGACGTCACCGTTGACAACGCCGTCCGTGCGGTGATGGAAACAGCCGGAGTCAAGCCAAGCCCGGCCATCAACCAAGGGGACAAATTCCAACCTTCCCCTTGCATTTCGCGTCGGCGGTACGCGCCGTTAGCGCCCAATTCTGCGTCCTGCCGAGCCCTGTACATGCCGCGTCGGCAACTCACCCGATACTAGCTTGGCGCGTCCGCCGCCGATGCTCGAACTAACTGCCAGAAGGCTTGCTTTTCATCGACCGTACGTTTCATTTCGATCTGGACATCCATTTCGCGAGGCTCGTGATTATCGGCAAACGTCAGATGAAAGATCTGTTTGATCTTGGTCGCAAACTGGCCTTCGCGTCTGACCGACACATTCTCCACGAAGCGAAACTCAAATTTGCCCTGGGCAGCGACCAACGTTCTTGGCAGATCGCTGCGCATGAACGCGTTCAATTCCCCGGATGGGGACGACTGCACTTCAGGAGCCAGGAGCGGACCCATGGCAGAGTCCGACCCGGGATCGGGTACCGACATCGCCTCGCCATCGGCCTCCTCGAGCGGCGTCTCCGTTTCAGCGTAATGTTCCGTCAATGAAGTGCCGGCCGGCAGTCGCCCAAAATAGTCCAGACTCAATTGATGCGCCTTCATGTATTCTTCGTTCTGCATCAATTCCAGCCATTCAGACGCGTGTTCGCGCGCCTGGCCAGTGAGCACCATGCGGCGAGAAATCGTCCACGACATGCCCCACGTACCGAACAGGATCGCGAGCCCCAGGCCCGTAATCGCCAGCCGACGTCCCGTTGTATCGTCGGAGTGCGCGATGACCCAGAGGCCCCCAACCGCAAAAACGATCGCGGCTACGGGAACGATCCAAAGCAGTGGGCTGACCATCGAAAGGGCAGACATCAGACCCAAGGGGATCGACCAGACGGCGAGGCGGCTGAGCCGTTGGTAGCCGGCGCCGGGATCGACTTCGGTGGTGAAGGAACGCGCGGTGTTTGTTTGCGGAGTACTTGCTTGCGTATCAGCCATCGTACTGCGAGAATCCAAATTCGAGTTGAACGATTCACCTGGCCACTCGGAACCGTCACCAGGGGGCATTTCGCGAACGTGCGAATCCGGCCTCCGATGTCGGGCGGCGTGACCTATTCCAACGGCCGGTCGCATCGGGCGACCCCGTGTGCTTACGTTTGCTTGAGTACTCGTTGCAATTCTGGCAACGAGGTGACCCCCTGAGCGACCAGCAGGATCCCTTCCTCTTGCATCGAACGGTGGCCACTGGCGCGGGCCGCTTTGCGGATGTGATCGGCACTCGCCTGACCGCCGGATAATGCTTCGCGGACCGCGTCACCCACAACCAACATTTCGAAAATACCTGTTCGGCCGCGATATCCGATCCCACCACACGCGCGGCAGGGTTCAATTTCGATTGGATTACCCTTTTCGTCAACAAGTTCCTCCGGCGGCGGTGGCGTAAACTCCTTGTAAAGGTTTTGCACACGCCCCGGTGGAATCCCTAACTTCTGCAACAGTTGCGGCGCGGGTTGGTAAGCCTGCTTACACTTTTCACAGAGCTTGCGAATTAAGCGCGAATTCACCACGACGGTCACGGCTTTGGCGAATTCGGAAGCAGCTTCGGGGTACTGCTGCGTCACCCTCACCAAAGCCTCGGCCGCATCGCGCGCCTGGATACGGCTAATCGCCAGCTTTCCTTCCTTGTTGACTTGCGCGCACAAGGTGCTTACGGAGGCCTCGTCAAAAAGGTTCGGTGCCACGAAGACGTCGGGCTCCTTCAGCAACACCTGAGGCAGAATGCTTGCTGGACTCTCACCCGCAGCGGTGTCGTAAAAGACCGGTCCGACATTGATGATTTCGTCTTCCGGAGCCGCCTTGTCTTCCAACGAGACGAAGTCGCGAACGAATCGGTCGGACGTATCAAGCCCCAGGTTCCATAATGTTGAAAGACCGTTCCC
>JAUIHJ010000038.1 GCA_030432015.1 bacterium | reverse complement strand
CCTGAATGTCGTCAACCCAAGCCTGGAAATCCGCGAAGGCTTTGAGAACTTCGTGGTCTTCAAAGAAGACGGCCGCACGCTGAACGGATTCATTGCGGACAAGGATAACCGCGTCGTGGTGCTCAAGGGTGCGGACGGCCAATCGGTCATCATCCCGCGCGACGAGATCGAAGAGATGCACGCCATCCCGCGATCGATCATGCCCGAGCGTTTACTCAGTGAACTCGATGATCAGCAGATCCGTGACCTGTTCGCATACCTGAGGGCGACGCAGCCTCTGCCTTGAGTGCCGCCGCGTCCGCCGCCGGCTCCGACATCACTTCGAACACGACGCTGGAAATCAACACCATCCCAGAGGCCAGCAACAGGCCAAACACGCACCGTTGAAACTGTGTCGTGCTGAAACGCTGATTGAGGGACCACCCCAGCCAGAGGCCCAGGGCCATCACCGGCAGGCAGGCGAGCAGGCAGTTGAAGATATCGCCGTTCCAGCGTCCGTACCAAAAATGGTTCAGACAAACGAAGATACTCGCCGGGAAGAACACGCCCTGAAGCGTCGAGCGAAATTGGCGTGGATCCCAACCGCGGAGCGTTGCGAAGATGACCAGCGGCGGTCCCAGCGTGACATAGGCGCCGCCTAAGATTCCGGCCGCGATCCCAAACACCGGCGCCGCGCGATCGGTACGTAATTGAAACAACGCGGGCTTCAAGAGGTTATACATCGCAAAGCTGATCACGAGGCTTGCCAGGATAACCTTGATCAAGATTTCCGGAAGGTAGTCGACGCCCAGCACTCCCAGGGGCACGCCAACCAGCGTGGCGATCGCCAGCCGCCACGTGGCATGCCACTGCACGCCACGCCAATCCGACGCCAGAATGGTGAAGGCATTCAGCGTGGCGCTCAACGCGATCAGCGTGGCGGCGAAACGGACGTCGACCACCGCCGACAACAGCGGCATGCCGACGAGCGCTTCGCCGAATCCAAACGTTGATCGGGTCAATGCGGCGACAAAGACAATCGCGACAACGACGAGTACGATCTGCGATTCCATGTTGCCGCAAAACCCCTGCGCTGCGAACGCTCAGTTCGCACCGATGCAGTACAAGTACTTGTCGTTGCGAAGAAGCAACTGTCCGTCATGCGCGACCTGACAGGCGTTCATTCGTACATCGGTGTCTTCGGTCACGTTGTGGGAAACCAACTGAAATTCGGGCGCCGCGGCAACGACAAACGTGCCATTATATTGCGACGGATAATAGAGATTGCCGTTTGCCAGCAAGGGGGACCCGTAAATGCGACCGGGCGTGGGCTGCATGCGCTGCTGATACCGGATCGTGCCATCCTGGGAATCGAAGCAGAACGCAATCCCCCGATCGTCGCTCGCCAGATAAACGTGGCCGTTGTGGTAGATCGGAGACGAAACGTTGGACCCTTTGGCGACTCGCCACAGTTGGTGCGTCGCGCTCACATCGCCGCGGCCGCCCGCGCGCACGGCGAAGGTGTACTGTGTGCCGCGGCCGCCCGTTGCATAAATCACTCCGTTGTGTGACACGACACTTGGGCACGCGTAGGTTGGAACGCCAGTGCACCGCCAGAGTTCTTGACCGGATTCGGGATCAAATCCCAGCAGCCAGTGCTGAATGCTGACGACGAGTTCCGTGCCACCCGCCTCCGTTTCGACCAATGCCGGTGTGTTCCACGACGAACGGATGCCGCCGGTGCGCCACACTTCTTCGCCATTCTGTGCGTTCAACGCCACCAACGAACCGCTCTCGACGCTGGCATTGATGATGACCAGCCCCTGGTACAGCAGCGGAGAATTCGCCGACCCCCACCCGCGGCTCCCCGAACCGACGTCCGCGTGCCAGAGTTGCTCGCCGGTCAGGCTGAGGCAAAAGACGCCCGTTTTGCCGAAGAAGACGTAGAGCCGTTTGCCGTCCGAGACGATGGTGCTCGATGCATAGCCATGTCGCATGTTGTTGCCGCCGGAATACTCGGATTCAGGCAATTTGGGCTCGAATTCCTTGGTCCAGAGGATCTCGCCCGTCGCCCGCTGCAGGCAGACAACGTGACGCTTGAGGTCGTCCATGCTCCCTGGGCCCCCCTCGTCGACTCCGTAACCGGAGTAACACGTGAGAAAAACCTGGTCGCCAATGATTATCGGGCTCGACGTTCCGGCGCCGGGCAAGGTCGCCTTCCACGCGATGTTCTGGGATCCGCTCCAGGTCGTGGGCACCGACGTCTCTGTGCTCGTCCCTATCCCGCCTGGTCCACGAAACTGAGCCCAGTCAGCCGCAGAAGCTCGGTCCTGCACTCCAATCCACGACGCCTCGCTACCGAGGAACGTAAACAACATCAACCAGAGAATTCGTCTCATCGGAAAAATTCCTTGTGCAACAACCAGGAGTGAATTCGGGGGCAGGACATTCAAGAATTTGGCGGCCAGGCAGATTCTTAGGCGACAAACTCCAGTCAATGACGCGTTCACAGCCGAACAACCAGCGCGATGCCGCCGCGCGAAACCACGACCGCCAAGCGACTTTCCTAGCATACCCAAGCGCTCACCTCACGCACAATCCGCCCTGACCTGCGGCAGGGCACGCTGTCGCGGAAGGGCTGTGAATGGGGAGTGCCGCCACGACCGCTATTTTCCTCAAAAACGGCCTGCTCAGAAGACTTTCCCAAGCTTCCCGAGTGATCACGGTCTCGCTAAACCGCAAACTCGACCGATAGCCCCCTTAGATCATCACTGAACCCACTCCAACCCGTACCCCCGCAGGCCCCATCATGCCGAGTTCCGAGACTGCACTTGACGACCGCATCGACACCGTCATTCACACGAGTCCCCACCTGGGTGGACGTCGCTTTCGAGTGAGTACGGACGCAGATAGCGTGACGCTCGAAGGCCGTGTCGGCTCCTATTTCCAGAAGCAGATGGCACAAGAAATCATTCTGCGGATCGATGGTGTCGAGCGGATCGACAACCGGATTCAAGTCGGCTGATGCGACCCGCATCCAGCAGCGGGCTGACGGCCCGTCACGCCAACCGCCGTTCACATGGTCGGGCGAACCCGCGATGGACAACGCCGGGTTGATCGCGTTTTGCCGCGCGACAAGCTCGCGACACACGCAAGTCCGAGAAACCCCACGCGCCTGTTGACGCTCGATTAACCCGCGCGCACGCGAATGCCCCAGTGCCCACGGACAGATCGCCAGGTTGGCGCTGTCAAGCTAACGTGGCTTGTTGGGGCGATAGCCTTGGACCGCCTCGTGGCGATCGCGGTACTGCGGGAAACGTTCCGCCAGTTGGCTCGCGCGAACAACCTTGAAATTCTCGTCAGTTAGACCAGAGACCCGCAGCAGTCCCCCTTGGGACGTCAGTCGAGCGTGCAGTTCAACTAGTTCGTCGACGAGTTCACGGGGCAGGACTGGCACCTTGTCCATCTCAAGCACCAGCCGATTGGCAAATTCTCGCTCGACGACATCCCCGATCCGCGCTGCCAATTCGAGCCCTGCGGCGTCACAGGGTTCCGGCCCTTGCAGGCTAATGAACAGCCAATCCGGGCCACGATCAATCTCGAAAGTCCAGCCCGCGCCCAATTCTTGATTCATCCGTGTTGCTCCTTCAACCGGACTGCGAAGAGGTCCGGGGCTTCCATGATCGACGACGACTGGCTGCACCATGCGTGCCATTGGTCACTCCTGGTAATCTTACGAACTGGCTGTGGTCGAGCAAGCCGGGCACCTCAAAAACAGCCTGCCGCGATCCATGGCTGAAACCGGTCACGCGGCACCTGACGGGCCCGCGCGAGTCCCCCCGCGGTGCGCGTCTGCGGCGCCACGTAACCCCGCGAATTTGGATCGCACATGGCCGGACCACAGCCGGCTCCCCCCTTGAAGCCGGCAAATTCAGGCGTGATACTACCCTGCCCTGCCCCACCATTTAACGACCAATTCTCGATTCTGAAACTGAATTTCACAGAGGACACACGCATGACACGCGCGAATGCAGTAACGTTCAAGGGTACGCCGCTCAGTTTGGCTGGCGAGGCAGTGCAAGTCGGCCAGCAAGCACCTGACTTCACCGTCCATTACTTCGCTGATGGCCTGCACACCATCACCCCCGGCGACCTGACCGGCAAGCCGACGATGATCAGCGTCGTCCCGTCCCTCGATACGGGCGTTTGCCAAATCCAGACGAAGCGATTCAATCAGGAGTTGGGGGCCCTGGGCGATAAGATCAACGCCTTGACAATCAGCCTCGACCTGCCGTTTGCAATGAACCGCTTCTGCGGCGCCGAAGATATCAAGTCCATGAAAGTCGGCAGCGACTATCAAGATCGCAGCTTCGGACAAAGCTGGGGCATGCTGATCGAAGAACTGAAGTTACTGGCACGTGGCGTCTTTGTCTTGGATGCGGACGGCAAAGTCGTGTACGCGGAGACGGTCGGTGAAGTTACCGACGAACCCAACTACGAGCCTGCGTTGGCTGCGCTGAAGGGTTTGGTCGGTTAACCCGGCTGCTTGACGTTCAATCGACGCTGTGAGTCACACTTGGCTCGCAGCGTTTTTTCTTGCGCCCGGCTTTCCGATTGGGGCGTCGCGCCCCCTGGTTCCGGCGCGACACGTCCCCACGCGACGCCGTCCGGCTTGGCCCTTGACCGCAGGCGATCGACGATCAGGAAAGGTGGCTGCGGGGTTGGGAACGGCCGAACGCGAGTTCTGCGTGGGTCAGTTGCAACCGGGTCGCGAGAGGCGAGACCTGTGCGGCAAGGGGGCTGCAATCGTGCGAAATCGCGCGCTCGCGCGCCGCGCTTCCGTCAGTCGCGTGCGCGGCACCGCGACCGACGCCACAACTACGCACGATTTGCAATTCGGCACAAAACGTGCAACATCGAGATCTCCAGCGGTTTTTAAGATTCTTCGCGAGAGTAACAAGCAGACTCCGTCCGCAACCTGCTGGGGCTCGCCACTTGTTCCTGGCGGGATTGCCAGCGCGAGATGCTCGAACACGTTCACAGCAAGGACGATCGTCGGAGGTTGCAGCGGCAGATCAGCGACACCCCAGATACGCTGTCTGAGTTGTGCCCAAATCAGCACACTGGAGCATGGCGAATACAATGCATGTCCCAACGGATCAAGCGTGACCACCTTGCTCGCCGCGACAGCCTATCGTTTCACGCGGGATCGCTGGAACCATCGCGAAGTTCAATACCTCGTATTTCGTTCAGAATTTGCAGCTCGCAGGAACCGTGATTCGGTATCGGTTCTTGCAGGCCGAATCACGGCCGGAAGTCGGCACGTGGGGCTATGGCACTTGTGCCGACAGGCGCGTTCGGATGATCACGCAATATTTTGCAAGCTTCGACGTTCCCGCAGTTGCGCCGCTGGACCCTCGCATCACTGGCGCATGTGGGAAGCGTCGCCAATCGACATATCTGCGGAACGGATGATTGTGAACAAGAGACCTTGAGAGGGACGGATCGATGGACCGGCAAACCCAACATACAACGGCCTGGCACGCGCTCGACGTCGCATCGATCGAACATTCACTGGACGCCACGCCGCGCGGACTATCGGGATCGGAGGCGGCGGAGCGTCTTGAGAAGTTGGGACCGAATGTGTTGCCGCACGCTCCGCGCCCAGCCTGGTGGCAGATTGCCTTGCGTCAATTCCGCAGCCCATTGATTTACATTCTCGGCGTCGCTGCGGCGGTGTCTGTCGCCATTGGCGAACCGACCGACGCCGCGTTTATTGGAGCGGTGCTGGGTCTCAACGCCTTGATTGGCGGTTACCAGGAGTGGCGTGCTGAGAAGAGCACGCAGGCGCTGCAACAACTGCTGCGAATCCGCGCCGCCGTCATGCGGGACGGTGAAGTCTGTGAAATTGATGCTGAACAGGTCGTCCCAGGAGATACCGTCTGGCTGGAGTCCGGCAATCGAGTGCCGGCAGACGTGCGGCTTGTCTCAGCTCACGGGCTGGAGATTGACGAGTCACTTTTGACGGGCGAGTCACTGGCGGTTTCGAAGGATCCGACTTGGGTCGGCAACGCGTCGACGTCTGTGGGGGATCGAAAGAACATGACCTTTGCCGGCTCGATCGTCGTCCGCGGGCGGGCCCAGGGGATGGTCGTGGCAACCGGTTCGGACACGCATGTCGGCCAACTGGCAATGGATGTCATCGGCGCGCCCGGCGGCAAGCCGCCGCTACTCGAACGGCTGGAACGCTTCACGCGCGTCGTCGCGGCGGCGGTTCTGATCGCGGCCTGCGCAGTCGCCGTGCTCGGCGTTGTCCTTCACAACCATAGCGCTCACGACATGTTTCTGTTCGCGGTCGCCCTGGCGGTGTCGGCGATTCCCGAAGGGCTGCCGGTCGCGTTGACGGTCGCCTTGGCGATCGGAACCGGTCGGATGGCTCGCCGCGGCGTCATTGTCCGCAGGCTTGCCGCCGTCGAGGGACTGGGAAGTTGTACGCTGATCGCAAGCGACAAGACGGGCACGTTGACCTGCAACGAATTGACCGTGCGTGAAATCCGACTTGCGACAGGCGGACGATTCGACGTCAGCGGCGAGGGATTCGTGCCAGACGGCCAGGTCACTCATGAGGGGCAAGTGATCGAGGCTCGCGCTGATCCGTTGCTGGATCGCCTCGCCGATGTCGCCGTCCTGTGCAACGAGGCGGACCTGCATCGCCGAGACGGCCAATGGATTTGGCGAGGTGATGCCGTTGATCTCGCCTTGCTCGGCATGGCACACAAGCTCGGCCGGACACGCGAGGCCAGTATGTCGAGCCATCCACAGGTGAACGAGTTGCCATTCGAACCCGAGCGGCAGTTCGCGGCAACGTACCATCAATCCGGTGATACCACCGACGTGTTCGTGAAAGGCGCGCCGGAAAAGGTCTTGGCGATGTGTGACTGGAGAGATGATGCCGGCGGGACTGGGGCAGCGCAGAGCATCGAAGCAATGCATCAACTCGCCGAGTCCATGGGCCAGCAAGGCTACCGCGTGCTGGCGTTAGCGGAAGGCAAGGCGACCGGCCCGCTAGAACCAGCGCAAGCACCGCCGGAACCCTTGCATCTGACCTTCCTAGGATTTGTGGGGATGATCGATCCGTTGCGGCCAGGCGTGCGAGATGCGGTGGCGGCTTGCCGTGAAGCGGGAGTGGGCGTTTGCATGATCACCGGCGATCATCCCGTGACGGCACTCGCCATTGCTCGCGATCTTGGTCTGGCGAGCGAACCGCACCAGGTTGTGACCGGCAGTGCCCTGGCGAAGATGTCACCAGGGGAAATGGACCAGGCGGTGAAGACGGCACTCGTATTTGCGCGCGTTGCCCCGCATCAGAAGTTGGAATTGGTGAACGCCGCCCGTCGCGTCGGCCACTTCGTGGCGGTCACGGGGGATGGTGTCAACGACGCGCCAGCGCTACGGGCTGCCAACATCGGCGCAGCGATGGGGAAGTCAGGAACGGATGTCGCTCGCGAAGCGGCCGAACTTGTCATCAGCGATGACAACTTTGCCACAATCGTTGCCGGAATCGAAGAGGGGCGTGTGGCGTATGACAACGTTCGCAAGGTGATCTATCTGCTGATCTCGACCGGGGCTGCCGAAGTCGTCTTGGTTGGCCTGGCTTTGATGGCCGGGTTGCCGCTGCCGCTCCTGGCGGTGCAGCTACTTTGGTTGAACCTGGTCACCAATGGCATTCAAGACGTGGCCTTGGCGTTCGAGCCGAGCGAAGGCGATGTGCTCGGCCGCAAACCCAGACCAACCTCAGAACGCATCTTTAATCGCTTGATGATCGAACGGACCATCGTCGCTGCGCTGGTGATGGGGTTCGTGGGCTTTGGCGCCTTCTGGTGGATGCTACGCGCCGGATGGACCGAAGCGACGGCTCGCAACGCCCTGCTGTTACTCATGGTCTTGTTCGAAAATGTTCACATCGGCAATTGCCGTTCGGAGACAAAATCAGCGCTGCGACTGTCCCCTTTCCGCAGCCCAATTCTGCTTGGGGGCGCGTTGATCGCGATGCTGATTCATCTCGGCACGATGTTCGTTCCGCTGGGACAGAAGATCCTGCATGTCGAACCGGTCAGCTTGACAACGTTTGCCAGTTTATGGGCGTTGGCGTTGAGTGTCTTTGTCGCGATGGAAGTTCATAAATGGATTTGGTCCGTGCGGGAGAGTCGCGGGGCTGCTTCCTGACGATCAGCACGATGTGCCAGGGTCGCCCCGACTACCAGGGATCGCAGCCTCATCGTGCCGCCGCGCGACGCAAGCGGTCCATGATCGCCCGCCCCAGTTCAACCTCGGGAACCGGACGAGCGACGATGTAGTCCAAGCCGAGTGCATCCAGGCGTCTGAGGGCGGCAAAGAGGTTGACGGCAGCCTCCCGCAGACATCCCTGCTCGGAAAGCACTTCGGTTGCACAATAGCCGGCGGAGGAGGCCGGTCGCTGGAAGCTCAACAAACCAACTCTAGCCGTACCCGACGTCTCGTTCAGCGGGAGTTCATCCGCGGTCACCACGAGCCTTGTCGCAGGCGAATAATGACGAAGTAGCTGGCCGGGCGACGTCGGTCGCGACGCTTCGTGCAGATGAATCTGGACGGGCCCCACGATTGCTTCGATGTCTTCCAAAGTGACCCCGCCAGGCCGCAAGAGTGTCGGGCCGCCCGCTGGCGAATCGACAAAGGAAACAACGGTCGATTCCACTCCGATCCGGCAAGGCCCATCGTCCAGAACGAGGGGAATTTGATCTCCAAATTGTTCGATAACGTGTTCGGCTGTTGTCGGGCTGACGGCGCCAAACCGGTTTGCACTGGGGGCGGCGACAGGAACGCCAGCCGCCTGGATCAGTCTCCGCGCCAGAACATGCGCCGGGCAGCGGACCGCGACGCTCGACAAACCGGCAGTGACGATATCCGGCACGCAGGGTTGTTTTTCGAGCACCAACGAGAGGGGTCCCGGCCAACACGCTGTGATCAACTTCATCGCCAGCGGAGGAACCGACCGGGCTACCTCCGTCAGCCGATCGGGTTCGGCAATATGCACGATGAGCGGGTCGAACCGCGGCCGCCCTTTGACCTCAAAGATGCGCGCAACTGCCGCGGCGTCCAGAGCGTTCGCACCCAATCCGTAGACCGTCTCGGTCGGAAACGCCACGAGACCGCCCTGACGCATCACCCTGGCTGCATCGGTTATGTTCTCGTCCGTTACCACGAAATCTCGATTTCCTCACGCCGTACCTGCTCGGAGAAGCGACATTAGGTTATATCGAAATCCGACGTGCGACAACAGTTCCGGCGCGGGGACCGCCGACCGAAAAACGGCACTGCGGGGCTTCTGAGCAGGCGCGCGGAAGCGCCCCCCATTCACTCAGGGGCGTGAGACCATACGGGAGGCAGCGGGACCGCCAAGTGCTGCCCTCGTCCTGCCTCCCGTCATGAGAAATCGGCACTCGCGCTACGGCGAACCGAGTGTCAACCGGGCGGCCAACACCTTGCCAATCCGGCTCGCTGACTCCTGCAGATGCGCCCGGGTATAGCTATCGAGCTTGTCGTTGTCTTCCAGAACCCGTTGCATTTTCTTTTGGATCATATCAAGCTCTGCGAAGGCGATCGTCTGGCAATCGTCGGGTGCGAATGTCTGGCCCATCGCCAACCGGCTCAGACGTCGCAAGTGGTCACGCTGCAAGTTGCGCCGCACGCTCGAAATCGCTGGCTTCCGATTGGTAAACTCGCCCTTTTCGATCGTGTCCATCTCGGCGAAAACCGCCTTATCAAGCCGTTCAATCACTTCGGCCGTCGTCAAGACGTCTTGATCCGCGGGCACTTTCAATTCGGTGTCATGCATGCGTTGCAAGACCGTGGAGGACAGCAGTTGGCTCATGATGCGCGACTGCCACATGGCAATGGTTTCGTGCAACGGAAAGTCCTTCCGCGAACCACCGGCTGTGCCCCAATGGCTCCAGTTGGATCGTGCCAGGTACGCGTAGAGGTCATTGGGAAAGTCATACGCCTTGGCACTGAAGACTTCGGCTTCCAGCAAGTCAAGCGCGGCGCGCTGCTGCTTGACGTCCACCATTTCGATGGGCGGCTTGGCGTCCTTGTCCCCTTTGTGGCTGCGATTGGTGTGAATTCCACCGACATAACGCGAGGCGAAGAACATCGCCTGGCCATGCTGTGCCAGGAGGATATTGAAAGCACGGCGCGTTTGCGTGTAATCTTCACCTTCTTTGGAGGTCCGTTCCAGCAGCGTCGGTAGCACTTCTTTGACGACTTGCGCACGCATCTTGGCGTATTCCAGCGCGTCCGAGCCCAGGTCGAAGCGGTTCGACTCCGGATCCGGATCCGACCCCACGGTATCTTCATCCGTGGCAAATTGCAGTGTTGGTTCGCCGCTCCGCGCAGCGATCTTCTGCAATTCCTTGACTTCACCCGTGGTGCCACCGGAAAGCGGCTTATAGCCGTATTCGATCGCCCAATGGTCGTAAGGGCCGAGTGTCGTGGTGTAGTAATCCCCTTGCTTCCAGTCCTTGGGCACAATGTTGGTGGGGTTGTAGTCCATCACCGAAGCCACGATCGCCTGGCCGGTTTTCTCATTCATCTCCTTCAGGTCGAGCATCTTGCTGGCCTTGAAGTTATGCCGCAAACCCAACGTATGCCCAACTTCGTGCATGGCGACTTCCTTGAGGCCTTGCATGATCATCTTATGCTGCTGCTCGGCAGCGACTTTGGGATCGGCGTTGGCCAGGATCGCGGAAGCACCGAAGGCAAGCTGCCTGGCCATGCCACGATTCAATACGCAACTTGGCTGCTGGATGCCCAACAGGGTCATACCGGTGTTGGGTTCAATGGCCGCCGCTTCCAGCGGACCGCCGGTCATCGAGGCAACTTCGGCTGGGGTCAGCGTTTCAAATTCTTCTTTCCAGAACTGAAGGAAGTCGGCATCGAAGATAATGTCGGCGTCGAGGATTTCACCCGTCCGCGGATTGACGCGGGACGGTCCCATCGCAAACCCTGCGCTGGCGGTAATCCAACGAAACGTGTTGTAGCGAATATCTTCGGGATCCCAGTCGTCGGTATCGAGCTGCTGCCGGACTTCGACCGCATTCACCCAACCGGCAGTTTCGTAGGCTTTATTCCATTCCTCGATGCCGTCTCGAATCGCACTGCGATACTTGTGGGGCACCGTTTTTTCGATGTAGAAGATGATCGGCTTCTTGGGCTGGAACGGCGCGTCCGACGCACCCGGTGCCTTCTGCAGGTTCCAGCGGTTGATGTATCGAATGAACTGATCGCGGTCGCTCTTCTTGCTGTAGTCCTTCTGCACGGTCATGAAGTAGCCGACTCGGTCGTCCGCCATCCGCGGCACGTACCCGGTGCTTTCGAGCTTGCTGATCGAATAATGCACGTTGATCGTCGCGGCCCGTGAATCCGCAACGGTATCGAACGAAAATCGTCCACTCGAGGCGTACGTGGCAGCAACTTCCAGTTCCAAGTTCTTGGGAAATGCTTTGACCGCGGCCCAGGTCGATCGGTCGGACGAGAAACCGAAGCCAGGCAAGGTCTGCCCGATTTGCGGCAGGTCACTCATGAAAATCGGCGTCAAGTCGACCAGGTCCCCCCCCTTGGGACCCTTGGTCACAATTCGCAAACTGAACAGCACGCTGTCGGTGAACGCATTGCCGACCGCAATATTTTCGGGATACCCGGATTTGGCTTTGAAACGAACATTCTTGCGAATGACGTGAACCCGGTCGTCAATTTTGCGAAACTTCCAGACCCAATCGTCCCCGTCGCTCCAACTGTAACCGCCCAGCAAGGGGCTCTGGCCGATCCCCTTGGCGATCGAAATCAGTACGATGTACTCACTGCTATAATCTGATCCACTGAATTCGCCGTATAGCTTGCTCCCCTTCTCGTAGATCGTGAGCATCCCGGTGTGGGTCTTCGCGTCTTTCAGGATCACCGCGTGTGCGGGCGTGGATGACTTGCTGGAAGACGAACTCGAAGTCGAGGAAGTGCTGCTCGGCGTCGTCGAAGAAGTCACGGCGGCCGTCGCTTCGTCTTTCTCCGCAGGTTGGGCAGCCGCCTCTTGCCCGAAGACCGAAGCACAGCTCAACTGCAAAGCGACCAGCACGATCGACGTCAGATGCCAACGATTATTCATGTGTGCGTTTCCTTGGGGGGGAGTGCGAGAATTCGATGCAGGCGAGGCGGGATCCAAAAGTTTGGCGAGTTGGTCGACCAGTTCAATTGACCGGTCGATTCAAACGGCCGGTGGCCCGTTCAATGGAATGGCCCACTCAAGCGGACCACCGGTTCAACGGGTTGGTCGTTCTTCTCCACCAGTCCGTCAAACCGGCGGCACCGATGTTCGTTGTGAGGAGATCCGTTCAATGGCCAAGCTCGGGCGGTGAATGGCTACTTTTTCAAAGCAGGTAAAATATAACCCACAACGACGACTTTGCGATGTGGGTAAGATCAACGGTTTGGCGATTCGTGGGATTGCATGCGCCCGCGTGGAGAATGGGTAGCATTTTCCGGTCGGTTCGATCTTTACGTTATTGCTGATTACGGTATTTGGCAACTGCTGGGTTAGGGAATGTCAGAATCATCACCGTTGGCTGAGCCACCGCTCGCTGAGATTCTGGGCCATTTTCCGGGTGTCGATGTCCTGGGTGTCACCTCACTGGGAAACGGCGGGGGGTTTAGCGGTGCCCAACTCTGGCGGGTGGCCACGCCGCGGGAAACGCTTTGCTTGCGGCGGTGGCCGCAGGAATATCCGACAGCGCAATGGCTGCGTTGGCTCCATGGCTTGCTGAAATACGCAGCCGACCAAGGCAGCGCGCCGTTGCCGGTCCCCCGCCTCCACCGGGGGAATGACACGGTTCTGGCAGCTCATTCGGCCCTCTTCGAATTGACGCCGTGGCTCGCGGGAACCGCCGACTATCGGACGCAGCCCAGTCCGGCACGATTGACCGCCGCGTTGACAGTTCTCGCCGAGTTTCATTCGGCCGTGCGAACGTACCCCGGATTCGACCAGCCGCAGCACGCTCGCCAGGCCCAGCCACGCGTCGGCTTTTCTCCCGGCCTGATCGCGCGGCGGTCGCGGCTGCAACGGCTTCTAAACGGGGAATTCGATCGCCTCGCAGCGGCCGTATCGAACTGCTCGGCAACCGAGATTCGCCAACGCGGCCAGCGTCTCCTACCGATGTTTTCACTTTGTGCGGGCCGGGTTCTCACACAGCTTGTCCAGGCCTCGCAGCGGCAGGTCGCGCTACAGCCCTGTATTCGCGACATTTGGCACGACCATATCCTGTTTACTGGGGACGTCGTAACCGGGCTGATTGATTTTGGAGCCGTCCGGATCGAGACCGTGGCTGGCGATCTGGCACGCCTGATCGGTAGCCTTGTTGGCGACACCCCGTCCGACTGGACCGCCGCGCTGCGTGCTTACGAGGTCCACCACCCGCTCACCACCGAGGAACATTGGCTGATCCGCGTGTTTGATCGCAGCAGTGTCTTGATGTCGGGGCTCAGTTGGCTGCAGTGGATCTGTGTCGAAGGCCGCCGATTCGAGGACCAGCAACGAGTCCTGCAGCGCCTGGATGAAAATCTCAGCCGGATGGAGGTGCTGTGCGGGACGATCGGAAGCCCGCGGCGTTGATGCAGGAAACAGGGGGCCACGGATTCAACGGCGACGCTGCGGAGATGGCGGGCGCAATCACGCGGGCGGCCCGGTCGTGAGATCGTCACGATCAAATGGAATGCGGTTGTTACAACTCGTTACATCGTTGTGTATGGGATGATACCGTTTTTTTGATGATCTCTGCCGATAATGCTACGAACGCCGACACCCGGGACTGGCCCGAACCTGATCCGTTTTGCCGCTTCGCAACCGAAAACCACGACATGACAACTTGCAGGGTAAATCCGTTCTTCCATCCGCGGATGTTGTATCACCGCAACGACTGTCATTTGGCGATGGGAAAAACGGTAAGGAACACGGTTGGGCGAGCAGAACTTCAGGCGACGCGTTTTCTGGACGCTGGAAGCCACTTGCCCTGGACGCGTTCTCGACTCCGTTGACCACTAGCTGACGGACCTCCTAGAATCAAAGCTGCCTGGCCAGCCGAAACGAGCTTCAAACGAGTGAACAATACCAACTGGCGCACACCGGCAGGCCCCCACTACGGCAATCCCCCCGAAAGAGACACTATGTCGTTCCGCACAATCGCCCCGTTTGTCCTTGCAGTGGCCTTGGTACTCGGTCATTCGGTCACCAAGGCACAATCCCAGGCACCTGATCAGCCGCAGTTGAGCATCGTTGATCAGCTCCAGCCGTTCCCCGGACTGCCGGGCCTGCCTGGGGACGATCTGTCGCTGACGGCCGAGTTTCGCACGGCCGAGGGTGGGCGCGAGGGCCGCTTATCCGTCGTCGCCGCCATCGGTCCTGGCTGGCACTTGTATTCGGTCACGCAACAGGACGGTGGCCCCATGCGATCGGTGATCAACGTGGCGCCCGCGGCTGACTTTGAAGTTCTGGGGGCGTTTCGGCCGCATCATCCCCCCACCATCAAGACATACGAGTTCTTCAAGGTCCCGGTCGAGGAACACGACGAGGAGGTGATCTGGACGGCGCCGATTCGCTTGAGCGAAACGGCGGATCCGGAGAATCTGGAAATCAAGATCGACTTCGAGGGTCAGGTCTGCCAGGACAGCGGAGTCTGCCTCCCCAAGAACGAAACCCTGACCGCCAAGTTCGCCGGGACCTACGAAGTTGCCGTGCCGACCGGCGAGTATCGCGGGCCGCGCGATCACATCACCATTCGTGGACAGGTCGAACCCGCTTCGGTCGAGCCTGGTTCGACGCTTACACTCACGTTGACGGCCGAACCCGATCCAACATGGCACGTGTATGCGTATGCCACCGCCGAGGGCGATGGCATCTCCAAACCGACATTAATTGTCGTGCAACCGCCAACCGGTTGGCAAACCGGAATCGCCGAAGCCTCGTCGCCTCCAATTGTCGAAGAGACGGGGGACGAATTTGAACCCATCACACGGTATCACGAAGGAGCGGTCAGTTGGACCACGAAGATCAAGGTCCCAGCCGACGCGTCCCCCGGCCCCGTCGAGCTCCGTGGTTCGCTCGGGTACCAGGTATGCACAAAAACTGGGTGCGACATGCCGCAAGCGATTCAGTTTGTGGCGGCACTCAACGTCGGCGCAGACCAGTCCGGTGCTGTGCCCTTGGCGTTTGAGAATTCAAAGTATGGTGAAGTCTCGAAGCTCGCCACGGCCGCCGCGGCATCCTTGGTCGCGGATAACGATGGCGCCAGCGCAGCCGGTGCGACGCTTGATCTGGCGAACCTCGATACGACCGCGCCCAATGAAGATGCCCCGATTGCCTTCGTTTTGCTCACGGCGTTTCTCGCGGGCTTGATCTTGAATTTCATGCCGTGCGTCCTGCCGGTGATTGGGCTCAAAGTGATGTCATTCGTCCAACAAGCGGGCGATAGCCGATCGCGAATCTTCTTGCTCAACCTCTGGTTTTGCCTGGGATTAATGGCCGTGTTTATGGTCCTGGCAACCCTGGCTGTCACGATGGGTTTGAGTTGGGGCCAGCAATTCAGCAGCGCGACGTTCAACATCGTACTGAGTGCCGTGGTGTTCGTCTTCGCGCTCAGCTTCCTGGGAGTTTGGGAGATCCCCATTCCTGGCTTTGTGGGCGCCGGCAAGGCCAACAAGCTGGCCGCACAGGAGGGACCGTCGGGCGCCTTCTTCAAAGGGATGCTGACCACGGTCCTGGCCACTCCCTGCAGCGGTCCCATGCTGACACCGGCGTTAACGTGGGCCGTTTCCCAGCCCTGGTACATCACCTACGCCGGATTCGCTTGTGTCGGCCTGGGGATGGCCAGCCCGTACCTGGTGATTGGGGCATTTCCCAAGCTGGTTTCCTTCCTGCCCAAGCCGGGCGCCTGGATGGACACTTTCAAGAACGTCATGGGATTTGTGCTGCTGGGCACAGTCGTCTTCCTGCTGACATTTATTGAGATCCCCTATGTCGTTCCGACCATCGCGTTCCTGATTGGCCTTTGGGCCGCCTTCTGGTGGATCGGCCGGATCCCAATCACGGCCACCTTCGACAAGAAGTGTGCCGGCTGGCTGGCGGCGGGTGCCTTCGCCCTGTTGATTGGACTGGGAATGTTCGGAGGGCCATTTTTTCCCTTCAACAAGCGAAACCTGCGAACCATCATGCAGAGCCGCTTCGACCGGGCGGTGGATCGCGCGCTCGCAACGCGGTTGGGCCCGGATTCCGAGTTGGCGACGACGAAAGAGTCGGAGAACGAATTGCCGTGGCAACCGTACTCCAAATCGCTGCTTGAACGGCTGACATCACAGAAGAAGACCGTTTTTGTAGATTTCACCGCCGATTGGTGACTGACGTGCAAAGCAAACGAGGCGGTCGCCTTGAATCAACCTGAAACGAAAGCCTTTGTCGAGTCAGCTGGGATCGTTACCCTGAAAGCAGACAAGACGCATACCGCACCCGAGGTCGACGAACTGCTACGACAACTGGGGAACAAGGGTGGCTCGATTCCGTTCTATGCCATCTTCCCCGCCGATAACCCCAACAAACCAATCTTGCTCGACGGGCTCTTGGCCTCCCCCGCGCAGATCATTGCCAAGTTCAAGGAAGCTGGTGGGGCTGGCGACGTCGGGCAGAATGGCCCTGTGGCCGCGACTGCAATGGCAACCCCCGAGCCGTAACATGTGACGTATCGTCGCGGTGCCTAGCCGGTGACAGCGCGCAGACCGTGCACGTTGAAGAGATCGAGAAATGTGTGGACGATTTACGCTGCGATCCAATCTGAATCTGATCCTGCAGCAATTCGAGCTCGACGAAGTGCCCGACCTCACGCCGCGCTACAACATCGCGCCGACGCAGTCGGTCCCGGCCATCCGTGCCACCGAAACGGGTCGCTCGTTGACGATGCTGCGCTGGGGGCTGATTCCGTCCTGGTCCAAAGACGAAAAGATGGGCAACCGATTGCTCAACGCGCGTTCGGAGACGGCCGCCGAAAAACCTTCCTTTCGCACCGCATTCCGGCGGCGACGTTGCCTGGTAGTGGCCGATGGGTTTTACGAATGGAAGAAGTCCGGCCCAACGAAGCGACCGGTCAAGCAACCATATTTCATTCATCGGGGAGATGACCGACCCTTTGCGTTCGCCGGCCTGTGGGAAACATGGCGGGGCCCCCGGGGTGCCGAGTTGCCGACGCCGATTGAAAGTTGCACGATCCTGACGACCGAACCGAACGAACTGATGCAGTCCATTCACGACCGCATGCCGGTCATCCTGTCGCCGGAGGACTACGCGATGTGGTTGGATCCGAGTTTCGAGGGGATCGATGCGCTACAATCGTTGCAGCGGCCGTACCCGTCCGACGAGCTGATCGCGACGCCGGTCAGCACTTTCGTCAACAGCCCCAGAAACGAAGCAGCGGAGTGCATCGTGCCGCTGGAAGCGTGATCGTCGGGTGCGGTGTCGTCGGCATAATTGCCAGGGTCGCGGCGACGTGCGAACCCGGTCTGAATTGTTGGTAGGAAGTACGTGTGCCGCTTCTGCGATCCTAAATGACCGAGTGTAATTCGGCGACAATCCGGGACCGGCTCGTTTTTCGCCGCCCATTAGATCCAACTACGGAAAAACGGCCTATCGGCGAAAAAGGTGCCTGTCCCGCTGACGGAGTGTGCGCTGCTGAATCGCGCTCGGCCATTTAGGGTGCCAGGGATGCCAGCGGTCGCCCGGCGTCAATTGTGCCGAATCAGAAGAATATCGCCATCTTGAATCACGTAGTCCTTGTGTTCTTGTCGGAGCAGGTTGTTGGCTTTGATTTCCCGTTCGCTGCCGAGTCGCACCAGGTCCGCACATTGCATCACCTCGGCACGTATGAACCCTTGGGCCAGATCGGTGTGAATGCTCCCTGCCGCGTCGACCGCTGTGGCGCCGCGCGGAATCAGCCAGGTCCGAACCTCTTTTTCGCCCGCCGTAAAGAAAAGCATTTGCTCGGAGGCCTCCATGATCCGGCGGATCAGCTGATCCCGATCAAACACCGCAACCCCCATCTCCTCGCAGAATGCCATCCGCTCCTCTTCATCCAGCCCGGCCAACTCCAGTTGCAGCGCGACCGAGACGGCGACGACATTGGCATCGACCAGGGCGTCCGGGACCGCGGTCGCGGGATCCTGATCGTCGGAAATGTTCAAGATGGCCAGCCGCGGCTTTTCGCTGAACAACTGGAATGACTTGGTCGCCTTGAGTTGATCGGGGGTCAATTCGAGGTCGCGCAGCGGCTTACCTTCCTCGAGCGCGGCGTGCAGCGGCTCCAGGGCAGCGAGTTCCTTTTGGAGTTCATCCCGGTTGGGTCGAGGTTTCTTGACTTGCTCGCGTAAGCGAGTGACCCGCCCGGACACGATGTCCAGGTCGGCGATCAGCAAATCGTCTTCGAAGTTGGTCAAGTCGGCCACCGGGTCGGTACCCGCATAAGCGGCAACGACAACCACCAGGCAACTCGCCTCGCGAATCATCGCCAGCCGTGCAGCGCTTCCCTCGTGGCTCCGGTCCAATCCTGGAGTGTCCACAATCTCGAGCGCGGCTTGGGTGATTTTCTTGGGCGCATAGATTTCGCACAATTCAGCGACCCGCGGCTCCGGAATTGGCGCCATTGCGGTCTGGGCGTCGCGCGCCTTTGCCGGCTCCGGGGCGACCCCCGTTAACCACTGAAAAAGTGTGCTCTTGCCCGATCCTTGATAACCTACCAGTCCAATTTTCATGAGTCCCGCTCAAATTCCCGAGAAAGTGTGTTGAAGTCACAGATGTACACAGTTCGGGGCGATTGCGAAAGGCCGGGGCAGGGATCTCCCCGACTCGAGCGCCATTCAATTCGGTTGATGCAAGCCATCGGCGAGGTGTAAACTTACACCACACACGATCCTGGCGGCGCGACCTGCGCGCCCCCACCACACGTCTTGACGTCAGCCACGACCTTCGCGCGATTCGCCCTCTCCCCAAGTGAACCACGTATGCCGTCATCGACAGACCACGAATCCAGCGTGCTGATCCCGCTGGATTCCCCGGCCGACCTGACACCGCTGCCGGCCGGCGACGATCTACGGGTCTTTGACCTCAATTCGGCCGAGCCACTCCCGGCTGAACTCTTCAGCGCCGCACAACCTCAATCTGTTCCCACCCTCCCCCGGGCCCCCACACGCGGGACACGCACGGAAACGTCGCCTGGCGCCTCGGAGGCGATGCCAGCCAACGCCGTGTGGCGGAGCGGTGATGTCTTGATGTGTGCGTGCCCCGATTGCCAGGCCCCGATGAGCATCCGAGTCTGGCTGATGGTGGCGGACTGCTGGCAGTGTGGGCTCAGCATCGAATTGACGGAGGAGCAGGAACGGGAAGCGCGGCGTCTGATGGCCGCGTCCCAAACGCCGTCGCCGACAGCGGGCCACGCGGATGTCGCCCCCCGGCCGCGGACCGCCGCCGAAACACGGCGACCGAAAACCCCGCAGGACCGGCCGGCCAACACGCCAGCGACGGGTCGGCAGGCACCCGGCAAACCTGCGGCCCCCGCGGCGCCGGACCGAGCCAGCGCCGCAGCCACCGCCGCGGCGCCACCCCGCGAGGCTGCACAGGCGGGGCGACCGGGGCAGACCAAGCGAACCTCGCCCGCCGCGCCGAGGCCCCGGCGCCAGGCGGCGGCACGTGCACGGCGTCGCCAGCCCAGGCGGCGCGGTGTCACCGCTTGGTTGAGCGACGCCATCGGCATGACGCCCGCCTGGCTGATCAGCCTAATCTTTCACCTGGTTGTCCTGACGTTGATGGCGCTACTTTTGATCGGCGGTGAACAGGAAGACCCTTACATCACGTTGTCCACGACCGTCAGCAAGGATGTCTACGATGGGGGCGACACGATGGTCGTCGACCCCACAAATGAACTCGCCTTTGACCTGCCGCTGCCTCGGGACCTTGACGTCGACGATCAGGTTCAGCGGGAAGCGATCATCAAGGCAAATCA
>JAUIHJ010000787.1 GCA_030432015.1 bacterium | reverse complement strand
CCGCAGCACATTGACTCGCCGCATCGCCGGCTTCGACCGTCGTCCTTTCGGCGACAATTTCGAGCTGGATTCCGTTTGGCAGCCCTGCGTCATGGCGAATCTAATCCAGCGGAACCTGTTCGAGGTGCCGATTCGCACGACAGGACCGTTGCGGATAAAATACCGGTCGTCGCCAACGGTCGTGTGTCGCTGCCGACAATCCAGGCGCCAGATCAACGACGAACTCGGTAGGCAGGACGAAGAATGAAACACAATTCGATGCCATACGCCAAGTACTTCGGACGGACGATTGTTCTTGTGGCACTTGTCCACTTATTGGTCCAGCCGGTCTGCGCCGCGATCAGGACTGAGATCGCCAACATGGATCGGACCATGCTGCGGTCCTGCGAGACCGCAGTGAAGGACGCGGCGCGATCGCAGGCCAGAGCCGAGGAAACGCTGCTCAACGGACTCGACTATTTCGAAAAGCACTACGAGCGAGCCGGCGACAAGGACGGCGTACTCGCATGCCGCCAAGCCCGCGCTAAGCACGCTGGCAAGTCGGAACCGAGTACCCCGCCGATGAAGGTACCCGACACCGTACGCAACTTTGAGGCACGGTATGAGGCAGAATTGAAAAAAATTGCGAAAGCGAAAGCCGACAAAATCGAGGACGCTCTGAATCGTCGGCAGCGCAACCTCATGGCCCTGCATCGTGGTTTGATCGAACGGGGCGATCAAGAGGGAGCCAGTTTGGTGGCAGAAGCATTGAAATCGCCGCCAGCGATTCCGAAGGCGGAGAGTTTCGCCGCGCCAAAGCCGACCACTCCGCCAGAAGGAGGACTGGCCGTCGAGCCGCAGGCGATTGTCCCGCTCACGTTTGTCCGGTCGAAGAAACGGTGGGAGAAACTAACCGAAGGGCGAGTGCCGACATCGGTTACCAATGGTACGACCACGTTGCGTTACGAGGATGGAGCGCACGCGTTGCTAAAGGTGATGTGGCACGACGTCCTGCACGTTGGCGATCGCTTCTCAATCGAAATCCAAGGAGCCGGTTCGGTCGAATTGCTTGACGTCGACGGACCAGACGCAGCCGGCGGGATCGGTACGGCCAAGGAGAGCGGGTTCATGACCGTGGAAATTTTCCGCGAACAGAACCAACTGCGTTTTCTTTGCAACGGAATGGAACGATCGGCATTCTTCCTGTGCGGAGCATTGCGGGGCGAAAAGGCCAAAGCTGAACTCCTGCCCGCGAAACTCCGGCCGGCCTTCACCCTGAAAAAGGATCAAACCGTCCGCTTTCGCAACGCGAAGATCGTCCGATCCCAGGACAGCCCGGCAATAACCCCGTAACACCGCTCGACGTCCAACCCGAATCGCTCGTTATCGGCACGCGTCGCAAAGGTCGTCACCGCCAGCTTCTGATGACATGTCGCGGTGCCCCCTGCCCCCCCATCGTCTCATCAAGGACCGCTCGAATCTTCCGGATGCATCCAGTCACAAACTCAGCATGCAACGCCGTTTGGGAGGCACCGCAGAGAACTCGGCCATCCAGATCTTCCCTCAGGGTGCGCACCCTTCCATCCACCCAAGCGCTAAATGGCCGAGCGCAATTCAGCAGCGCACACCCTGTCCGCGGGACAGGCACCTTTTTCGCCGACAGGCCGTTTTTCCGCAGTTGGATCGAATGGGCGGCGAAAAACGAGTCGGCCCCGAATTGTCGCCGAATTGCACTCGGTCATTTAGCGTTTTCGAGCGCCGTTCACACACAGCTGAACCGCCCTGCGCGACCATGATAAGATACACGTGGGCCCCACATGACGGGATTACTGAAGAATGGAGTACTGACTACGATGAAACGTGATTATTTGTTGCGCGCGGCGATGGTGATCGCCGTCGGCATGTCGGCGACGACGGCGTGGAAACCGGGTCTTAGTGCCGCTGACACTCCGCGGCCCAAGCTCCAGATCATCAACGGGAGCATGCAGCCGGTCGACATCATCTGGCTTAAGTCCGATACGGAGCGCGTTTCAAACGGCTCGATTCCCCCCGGACAGGACCGCATCATCACCACGACCATTGGCCACCGGTTTGCCGTCATCGGGCAAGAGGACGGGACGGAATCAACCATTACCAGTAACGTTCCGATCCAGGCGTTCCGCTTCGGCGGTATTCCAGCGTTCTACACGCAGCGCATCGTGGCGAGAGGGTTTCCCATTGTCAGCTCGCAGCACGTGAATCCGTACGCGCTCCAGGAGGCGGCGTATCTCGTCGATTTATTGCTTGCCGAACGACCCGACGTTCGAACGGCGATGATTCAGAGCGGGTCGCGGCTGTGCATAATCGGCTGGAATGAGTTCACGACCGACCAGCCCGAATTTGCTCGTCTCGCCGCCGCACCGCCCCGCGGCTTTGCAAGCCTCGCGGGACGTGAGTACTGGGACGCTCGAGCACGAGGGATGGGTGGTAGCGGCACAGATCCCTACTGCTCTTGCGGCGAAGAAAACCTGCTCTGCTATCCAGGTGACCCATATCCAACGGAGAACATCCTGATCCATGAACTCGCCCACAATATACACTTGCGCGGCATGAATAATGTCGACCCGACTTTCGATTCCCGACTTCGAGCAGTCTATGACGCCGCGATGACGGCCGGCCTTTGGAAAGGCAAGTATCCCAGCGTGAATCACCATGAGTACTTCGCCGAGGGCGTGCAGTCCTGGTTCGACAACAATCGCGAGAATGACCACGACCACAATCACGTCAACACCCGCGAAGAACTGATCGCCTACGATCCTGGCCTGGCCGCGATGTGCCGCGAAGTTTTCGGCGACACCACGCTGAAGTATACCCGGCCACAAACGCGACTCACCGGTCATCTTGCCGGCTACGACCCGACCAAGGCCCCAACATTCACCTGGCCGGAAAGGCTGGCGAACGCCAAGAAGTTAATCCGCGAACACGCTCAAGCCCGTGATAAGGCTGCGAACGCCGACCGCTAATTGGCGCGATGCCACGTGGTCACGTGAGCTGCACGCTGTCCGCGACACGCCCCGGTTTGCAATCGGCGGCGAGATTCGGTTCATGCCTGACGACACAGCCGGAAACCTCGTTGCGTGCACTTTCGTCGCATGAACGTAAATCCGGCGTTGGAGCAAAAACAATGTGCCGGTTCCCGGTCAGGGAGTTTTCCACGTGTGGTTCGAATCGGGCACGAAGGTGACTCCTGATCCGATGCCCGCTCCGAGACCGTATCCTTGACCGTTCTTCTGGCCCCTCTCCATTTTGTGGTGCACCAGGACTAACCAACCGCCCGGCACGCTGGCTCGGTAGACGCGCAGCGACGCCGGGCCGCCTGCGTCATTGATCGGACTCCAGATAAACTGGGGACTCCGCACACGTTGCTCCTGGGCCTCCGTTGGTGTTCCGAAAGCGCGCACTCCCAGAACGACGATGACCGCGGCCATGGCAGCCACGACCAACCAGCTTCGATGTGCGTTGTGCATCTTCGTTCTCCTGTGGGGTTTAGGATCGAGCGGCAGGTTGCCAACCTGCGGGTCGGCAGCATATCAAGGTTTGAAAAGCCAGCGTAGCGGATGCGGAGGGAGCAGGCAAAGCAAGTGCCCCAAGCCTCATTGGCACGTTGCCAG
>JAUIHJ010000037.1 GCA_030432015.1 bacterium | reverse complement strand
GGGCGTCGCGCCGTTGCTCTGGTGGTTGCGTGGTGTTGGTGACGCCGCCACCTCGTCGGCCAGGCCGTTTTCCCAAGTGGCAGTTGGCTTGGCGCTGGCGGTGGTCGCCGTGGCTGGGCTGTTAACCTTCTCGCGAGGAGGCGTCATCGTCATGGTGCTTGCGGGCACCATCTGCATGACCATTTACGCCACCGCTGGCCTGTGGCAACGCCATGCGCTGATCGTGCTGGCCGGCGTCGGCCTGTTTGCCGGCATCGCGTTGTTGATCTACGGTTTCGCGCCGCTGGCCGACGAATTGGCCAGCCTGGGCGCGGGTTCGGTTGATGAAGTCGATCGTTTCGGTATCCGACGGCAACTTTGGACCGCCGACCTCCACGCGGTGTCCGACTTTCCACTCGTCGGAACCGGGGTCGGCAGCCACGCTGACGTCTACCCAACTTACTTCGAGCATCGTTTCGATCTGGAATACACGCATGCGGAGAACGGTTATCTGCAAGTGCTGCTCGAATCTGGTATTGCTGGCGCGGTGTTATTAATCATCGGAATCGGCGCTTGCTGCCGCTGGAGCCTGGGACCTTTGTGGCACTCCGATTCGGCCCGCGTGACCGCTGCGGCCGCGGTTGTGACCACGACCGTCGTGATCAGCCTGATTCACTCGCTCTGGGATTTCGTCTGGTATCTGCCTGCCTGCCTGTCGTTGACGATGGTCTTGATGGCGTGCGGCTGTCGACTTCATCAGATGCGGGCATCGCGGCGCAGCGACAATCCGCGTCGCTCGACCTCGATCAGAATGTCACGCCCGGCGTGGGCCGTGGCGGCCGTGGCCGTCGCACTCGCATCGTCCGTCATTATCCCGGACCGCCTGTCCGCGGCCCTGGCCGCCCCGCACTGGGATCATTACTTGCGACAAGTGGCCGCGCTGCAGGCGCAGCCCGCACCGGGAGACGAGGCAGAACCCGGCGATCTGGACGCTTCACTGGATGGCATGATCGACTCGCTACATAAAACGTTGGACAAGGACGCGCGCTCGCCGCGAGCTCACGCCCGCCTGGCGAATCTCCTGATGCGTCAGTTTGAACGACGGCAGCGCGAAGCGATCAACCCGGTGCAATTAAGCCAACTGCGTTCGGCCGCCGTGGCGTCTAACTTTCCTTCCCGGGAAGCGCAGGACCGGTGGATGTCGGTCGCAATTGGAGACAATCGGCAGTTGCTTTATCAGGCCGTTGAGCACATTCACCAGTCCCTGGCTTTGTGCCCGCTGCAGGGTGAAAGCTATGTGGACCTTGTCGAACTCGCCTTTCTTGAAGGTCGCCGAAGCGCCACAGTGCGAACGTGGCTCGACCAAGCCGTGCGCGTGCGTCCCCACGGCGACGACGTGCGATTCGCAGTCGGTGCGCAGTTCGCCCAGGCTGGGGACCTCACCGGGGCAATCCAGCATTGGAAGGCTCCCTTCCATCGCAGTGCAGCGCACCGCCGGAAGATGATCGAGTTGCTGGCGGTGGAGTTCCCACCTGCCGTGTTGCTCGACCAGTTCGAACCGACCACCGATGGCCTGAGCGACCTGTATGGTTACTATCGCCAACGCGGGCAGCAGCAGGCGGCCAGCGAAGTCGGCTGGAAGTATGCTGAATTGCTCGAACACGCCGCAGCGAAGCATGCCGGCGAGCCAGCCGCACGACATTGGCAGTCGGCATACGCCGTTCGCCGTTTTCTTGGCGACCAGCCTGGGGCCTTGCGTTGCATTCGCAATGCCGTGGCGGCGGCCCCATACGAGTTTCAACCGCACCTGACGTTGGCCACCGTGCTGATCGACGCCGAATGCTACGACGAAGCGATTGAGGAATTGAACTGGTGCCAACGGCGCAAGCCGCGAGATCAAGTTGTGCTCAACTGCCTGCAACGCGCTCGCGTGAGGCAACTCAGGCAGGCGGCGAATTTCACCGGAACGGATCCCGACTCGACGCGATAACAGACGACCGAGGATGATTTCATGACAACGACAGACTGGCAGAATATTCACATTCCTTCGCAGAAGGTCGTGACCGGCTACCATCGCGAAGTGGCCCGCCTGGTGATCGAACATACCGCGCCGCGCGGACGCGTGTTGGATGTTGGTGCGGGCCTGGGGCACGTCTTGCAACTTGTGACCGAGCAGGCCCCGGAAATGGAACTGCATGCGGCGGACTCGTCTGACGAGTGCCTGGAGGTCATTCGGCAGGGCGTCCCCGAGTGCGAATTGCACAAGCTGAGCGACGATCCAGAATCGATTACGGCGCTGGGCGCGGCGCGCTTCGATACCTGCGTCATGTCCCACCTGTTGGAACATACGCGGCAACCAATCGAGACAATCGAAGCGGCCCTTGGCGTCCTCAAGCCCAACGGCCGTTTGATCCTCGCCGTGCCCAACCCCGCCACCCCCCATGTACTCACGTACAACGCGGCGCGGCTGGATTACGTCAACCGCGGCCACGTCTGTTGCTGGGATCGCTCGCACTGGATGAACTTCCTCGAAAACATTGCCAAGGTCAAAGTGATTCATCACGGGCAGGATGAGGTGCGTGTTTTTCCGCAGCGGATCTCCAGCCGGGTCTGGCCGCTGAAGCAGTTCGAGCACATGCTATCGCGCGTCGTGCCTCGCTGGGCACATTCCCATATCTCGGTTGTGGAAAGGGCAGCGTAGAACTCTTCGACGAATGAACATGCCACAATTATCAACCGATTCGGCGGCCGATTCCGCCGCCACCCCCCAGGCCCAACCCGATTCCGGCTCGGCCCTGTTTCGCGGTGCGCTCGGCTCGGTGATCATGCAGGCCGGTGGGATTGGCGTGGCATTCGCATCACAAGTCGGTCTGGCACATTTGCTGGGCGCGGGCGACTTCGGGCAATACGTCTATGTTGTGGCCTGGGTGAATCTGCTCTGCGTCTTCGGACGGGTCGGACTGGACCTCGCCTCGCTCCGGTTCATTGCCGAGTACTGCTCGCGACACGAAGGAGGTTTGCTGCGTGGTTTCGTAAAACAGAGTGTCCTGTGGGCGATGGTCGTTTCTGGTTCGATTGCCATCCTGGGCATGGCCGCATCCTGGTTTCTAGCCGGTGCGGTCGAAGCAGGCGTGCTGCGGGCTGCGACGTTGGGGTTGGCATTGATTCCGATTCTGTCGTTACAGGGGCTCTTCATCTCGCAACTCAGGGCCTTGAAACGTGTCATCCTCTGCCAGTTACCGCGGCAAATCGTCAGCCCTTTGGCTGTCGTAACGGTGACGTTCCTGGTCGTCGCGGTAACGGGACGTGCCGCCCAAGCGACCACAGCGCTGACGTTAAGTGTCGTAATCAACGCAACATTGACCGTCCTGGTTGGTGTCGTTTCGCTGCGGCACCTGCGGCCTAACTTCGCCCCCGCCACGACCGAAACGCGATTGTGGTTTTCCTGCAGCCTCTCGCTACTGTTCGTGGCGGTCGTTCAGATGATCAATCTGCGCGTCGACGTGTTGATGGTCGGGGCAATGCTGGGGATGAAAGAGGCGGGAATCTACACTGCGGCATCGCAACTTGCCGGACTCTGCACGCTGGGCCTGGTGGGTGTGAATATTATCGCCGCGCCGATGATTGCTGAATTGCACGCCAAGGGACGACGCGACGAGTTTCAACGCTTCTTGACGCAAGCCAGTTGGATCATTGCCTTGGTGACACTGCCGCTGGCCGTCGTCCTGTTATGCGCGGGACCATGGCTGCTAGGCCTGTTTGGCAGCGAATTCGCCCGCGGGTATCCGGCCCTGAACGCGCTGGTCATTGGTCACGCGCTTGGCGCACTGGCAGGCCCCATCGGCTTTCTGGTCATCATGACCGGGAATCAGCGCGAAGGGGCGTGGATTCTCGGAACGGCCGCCGCGCTGAATGTCGTCATGAATCTCGTCTTGATTCCGCGGTTTGGTTTGCTGGGCGGCGCGACGGCCACCGCCATCACCACCGTCGTATGGAATGCGGCAATGCTGGCTTTCGTGGGATACAAATTGCGTGTCAATCCGACCATCGCCAGCTTCTCGTTCAGCCGGTTCACCCGGTTGCCGACCTCCCGCCTGCCGGCGCCCAGCCTGCCGGCGCCCACCGTTCCGCAAGCGCCGGAGGTCGCCTCACGATGAGCGCGGGACATACCACGGTTACGGAACTACCGCATGCCCCAGCGGTCACTTTCGACGAAATCCCAGGCTACGTGGTCGCGGCCGGAATGTGCGCCACGATTGCAACGGCATTCCTGATCTGCAGCGACGAGTGTCGGCACTGGTTCATCCTCCCCGTACTGGCCTGCGGCGTGATCGTCGGCATCGACGCGGTCGCTTGGCTTCGCGGTCATCTGGACATTCTCGATCCTGCGGCGCTGCTGGGTTTATTTGGCGTGCATTTCTTCTTCGTCGCGCCGCTGCTGCATGTCAGCCAGGATTTCTGGATCAGCGAATGGGCAGCGCTGGTGGATACCCCGCCGACTGACTGGCGTCCCTGGGTAGGGATGATGGCATTCTTGAACTTGGCCGGACTGATCCTTTATCGGTACGCCATGTTGTACATGAGCCGACCGAGAAAAACACCGCTCGACTTTCAAGTCGACCATACCGCGTTCCCGGCCCTGATTGTGGTTTCGGTGGCGATTAGTGCCATTCTGCAACTGCGTGTATACCGACATTTCGGCGGTATCATGAGCTACATCACGGCTTTCGAGCAGGACCAGACCGATGCCTTCGAGGGACTGGGGCGGGTCTTCATGTTCAGTGAATCGCTGCCGTTGCTGCTCGTCATGGCGTTTGCCGTCTACGCACGCGGCAAGCCGCTGGCCAGATCGTGGATCGTGCTCTCGCTGCTCTCCATCGTCTACCTGGTGTTGGTGCTGCTGTTCGGGGGATTGCGGGGAAGTCGGGCCAACACGATCTGGTCGCTGTTCTGGGCGGTTGGGATCATCCACTACTGGGTTCGCCCGATCTCGAAGAAGATCGTCGTCGCGGGGCTCGTCTTTCTGATGCTCTTCATGTACGGCTACGGGTTTTACAAGTGGGGCGGCCGCGAGGCGACGGCGTTGCTGTTTGATGCGAAGTCGCGCACCGAATGGGTCGAGGAATCCAATCGCAGTGCCATCCGCACGCTCGTTTTCGACATGGGCCGTTGTGACGTGCAAAGTTACCTCCTGTATCGCCTCACGGAATTTGATGATTTCGACTACGGCTATGGCCGCACCTACTACGGCGCCGTCGCACTGCTGGTCCCCGAAAGCATCTGGCCCAATCGTCCACATACGGAACGCAAGGAGGGGACCGAGGCCCAGTTTGGTCGCGGGTCGTTCGCGCCGGGTCGATTTGAATCGCCCTGGCTGTATGGGCTGGCCGGAGAAACGATGCTGAACTTCGGTGCATTGGCCATTCCTTTCTCATTCATAGTTCTGGGAGTGATGACCGGCTACACGCGGCGACTCAGTTTGACGCTCCGCGATGGCGATCCGCGGTTGTTGTTGTTGCCTCTGATGATCAGCCTCTGTTTCATCGTGCTGGCGTGGAATTCCAGTAACACCGTGGCCTTCGTCTTTCGAAATGCGGGCGTTTCGATCGCCGTGGTGTTCTTGGGAACACGCCTGAAGTCGCGCGGAATATCGCCAGGCCCGATCGCCGGTGCCGCCGGCGACGTGTAACACGAAAGGATTCAACGATGGATGTTGTGGTGGCTCTCAATGAGCGGTTGAAGCGCACGCCGGATGGCCGTGTCTGGAGCGATTCGTCTTTTTCCTACGGCATCTTGAAGCGTTACCTGAACGTCTTCAATCGCGTCAATGTTGTCGCGAGGATTGCCGCCGAACCGGAGGCGCACGATCAATGGTGCCGCGTCGATGGCCCGCACGTCCGCTTTTCGCCGGTCCCTTATTTTGTCGGACCTACCGCGTACCTGCGTAATGCGAGGGCCGTGCATCGGACCTTGCGATCGGTGGTTGATTACGGCAGCGCCGTCGTACTGCGGATGCCGGCCTGGCATACCACGGGCGCCTTAGCCACGCACCTGCAGCGAACCGGCTATCCGTACGCCGTGGAAGTCTGCGGCGACCCGCACGACCGACTCGCTCGCGGGGCTTGTCAGCATCCGTTGCGGCCGTTGTTCCAGTGGTGGGTTCCCCGTCGTACGCGCCAGGTTTGCGGCCGTGCCGCCGCCGCCCTCTACGTGACCCAACAAGCGCTGCAAACCGGGTATCCGGCTGCGGCAACTGCCATATCGGTGGGATGTTCCGACGTTGCCCTGCCAGATGAAGCCTTTGCCACCGCCCCGCGCAACTTCACGGACGACGCCGCACCTTACAAGCTGGTCTTCGTCGGGACCTTGGAACGGCTCTACAAGGCGCCGGACGTCCTCATCCGGGCAGTCGCCGCCTGCCGAATCCCCGGCCGCCGCGTTGTGCTGAGCCTCGTCGGTGCCGGTCAGTTGCAGGGATCGCTGAACGACCTGGCCAAGTCATTGGGAATCGAGAAGAACGTCCGGTTTCTGGGACAGCTTCAAGGCGGGCAACAAGTTCGCCAGCAGTTCGCCGACGCCGATCTCTTTGTATTACCTTCGCATCAGGAAGGCTTGCCCCGTGCCATGGCCGAAGCGATGGCCCAGGGGTTGCCGTGCATCGGTTCAACGGTGGGCGGCATTCCCGAACTCCTAGCCAGCGAAGACATGGTGCCGCCGGGTGACGTGAACGCCCTGGCCGGCAAGATCGCCGAGGTCTTGATCGATCCCCAACGAATGCGTCGTATGGCGACGCGCAACTGGGAACGCGCCCAGGAATATCACCAGCGTGTGCTCGATGCACGTCGCGAAGCCTTTTACGTCGCCATTCGCGAGCGGACGGAAACCTTCTTGGCCGCCGACACCGCGGCGCACGAAGCGCATCCTGCGACACAATGGGAGAAGGCGGCATAACCATGGTAGAAAGAACACGACCCAACCAACCTGCCTCCGCCGCGACCTTGCCCAACTGTCTGGTCATCGGACCGCAACGGGCCGGGACGACCTGGATTCATCGTTACCTGGAACACCATCCTGACGTGGTGGTTCCCAGCGGGGTGAAGGAGACGTTCTTTTTTGATCGGCGCTTTGAACGCGGAATGGACTGGTACGCTGCGCATTTTCGCGGGGACACGGCGGCGGACCGCCGCGTCGTGGAAGTCGCCCCATCGTACTTTCATCATCCCGATCTGCCCGCCCGCGTGCGGGCCCAACTGGGCCAGATCCCGTTGATTTGCACGTTGCGAAATCCAGCCGAACGCAGCTTTTCGCTGTACCTGCTGCTGCAAAGCTACGGACTGACGCAAAGCGACTTTCGCAGCGCCGTTGGGCAACGTCCGGAAATCCTGGATACAAGTCGCTATCGAACGCATATCACGCGGTGGCTGGACCTATTCGGGCGCGATCGTGTGCTGTTTCTGTTTCAAGAGACGCTGGCAGCCAGGCCGCAGGAATATGCCCAGCAACTTTGCCAACATATGAATATTCCGTTCGTGCCCATCGACGCATCCTTAGCCGAGCCGGTGAATCGACCTTCGGTACCTCGCAGCCGGCACCTGGCGCGACTTGGATTGCAGGCGTCCGAGCTGGCGCGCGGGATGGGTGCGTACCGTGCTGTCGCACTGGCGAAGCGGCTCGGATTAAAGACGCTGTTTTATGGAAAGGCCGGCAGCAGCAAACTACCTCGGCTGACCGACGATGATCGGCACTGGATCACGAACCAACTGTCCGACGAAATCTCGGGCCTCGAGGAGCTGCTGGAGATTGACCTGTCACATTGGAAGACGGTCCCATGTAAGACCCGCGCCGCCTAGCGCTCTGTCAAGTTCGACTGTTGGATCCAAACGGTGTGCCGAACCGATGCGAGAACAAGAGCGAAGTCAAAATTGATCCCATGCGTTGTTGGCGCTGCTTGAAGTGGCGATGATTCGCCGCGATGCAGCGTCAGGAATTCACCGAAGCGTGGCACCTGAGTCTACTTGCTGGCACGCCTACGACGTTCAAGAACTCGAAACGCCAACGGCTCACACGTCGAATAACAAGACACCGGAAATGCCCCTCGAAACGAAACTTTGCGGCAGCAGTATCTCGTCACCTCATAACCGCTGATTCACGACCAACTGCAGCGCGGAATCATCCCGCGACATGCGAAGGCACAAAGGCGATACCACCATGAAAGCTTCACCGAGTAGCGAACGAACCCAGGGGACGGAGCGTCTCCGCGTCTGCCATGTTGTGATCTTGCCGGACATGGCCGGTTCGCAGCGCGTCATGTTTGACCTGTGCCGCCGGCTCGATCCAGATCGCTACGAGCGTCATGTGATCTGCCAGAGCGAAGGGCCGTTGACCGATGCGTTACGCGAAGTCGGCATTCGATATCACCTGGTGCCGTCGCTGGGCCGACCCATCCATCCGCTACGCGATTGGCAGGCACAACGCCAGATCGCCGCCATTTGCCGCCAGCAGCGATTCGATGTTCTGCATTCACACAACTCGAAGGGGGGAATTCTGGGCCGCATCGGCGCTTCCCGCGCGGGAACGCCCTGCATTGTTCACCACGTTCAGGGTTTCGCGTTTCACGAATTCTCAGGTCCTCTGCGACGCATCCTGTACAGTCAAATCGAAAAATTTGCGGGACGGTACTGTGACCGTGTCGTTTTCGTTAACGAAGAAGAACGTCAGATGTCGATCCGCCAGGGCTGGCTGCCGGCGGAAAAGTGCGTCACGATCTACAATGGCATCGATTTATCGCTATTCGAACGCAGCCGCAATAGCGCGGCGCGCCAGGAGATTCGGCGCGACTTGAGTTTGGCAGAAGACGAAATTGGGATTCTGTTTTGCGGCCGTTTGGAGGCCCAGAAACAGCCGTTGATTCTGCCGAAAATCGCCGCCGCGATGGAGGCGTTGCGACCGGCTCATCCATGGCGCATGATCGTGGCCGGTACCGGATCGCTCGAACCAGCCTTGCGTGAAGGCTTTCGCCAACACAACGTATTGCATCGATACTGTCCCATCGGTTGGCATTCCGAACCCCACAAGATCGCCAGCGCCTGTGATGTGGCCTTGCTTCCTTCGCTGTGGGAAGGGTTGCCGCTGTCGCTGATCGAGGCCCAGGCGAGCGGCATGCCGATCGTGGCCAGCGACATCAAGGGAAACCGAGAAGTCGTCACGCCCCAAACGGGCGTGCTATGCGAACCCAAGACGGCCTCGCAGTACGCGGCAGCCTTGGCCAAGCTGGTCGAAGACCAGGCCTTTCGCCTGCAACAGGGCTCCGCTGCACGACTGCGCGCCGAAGCAGAGTTTTCCGCCGCAACCTGCTTCCACAAAGTCGCCGAACTGTATGACGAAGTGCTTCGCTCGCGACGTGCTGCGACGTCGACGGTTCAGCGGGCCGCCTAACCGACCAGCGCCGGGATGTGCCCTTATCGGTTGCCCAAACCCGTTGGCGGTCCCCTGCCAGCTTGCCAGCCTGACGCCATTGATTGGATCGCGAGCTTGGTGACTCGACGCCTTGGCGACGGGCGTTGTAATCGGCAGTCGCCGAATATCCGATACTTGCCCGATATCAGGCTTAACTCATCCAGACGAAACAACCGATACTTTTATTGACGCGTCTTCCGCGTTTCCTACCTCGCGCCGCTTCCAACGGCGGTGCGATCCTCACCACGCAGCATTCCTCGACGACCCCACCAACTCACTCCGAGAGCGTTTTCTCTTGAACCTTACCGTTAAGTCCGACTATCGTCGGCGTCGTGCTCAATTGCGCGTGTTGCCCCAGCGGGACGAGCAAACGACCACGACCAGAACGTCGCTCGTTGACCGACAACTGCTGATTTCGCGCGTGGCCAGCATGTTTCTGCTGATCCCCGCTCTGCCGGTGATTGGCTTGCTGATGGCGCTGGTGCGTCTCACGTCGAGCGGCCCGGCAATCTATCGGCAACGACGCGTTGGCTACCAAGGCCGCGAGTTCGTGATGCTCAAGCTCCGTACGATGCGAGAGAACGCGGAGGCCGATTCAGGGCCGGTGTGGGCGAAAGAAAATGATGACCGAGCGACTTTCCTGGGCAAGTTCTTGCGGCGGGTTCATCTTGACGAGTTGCCGCAACTCTTCAATGTCTTGCGCGGTGAAATGTGCCTGGTTGGACCCCGGCCAGAACGTCCAGAGATCGTTTCCAGTCTGTGCCAGCAGGTCCCCGGCTACCTTGACCGATTGGCCGTACCGCCAGGAATCGCCGGCTTGGCCCAGTTGCGACAGGGTGCCGACGTCGACATCGAAAGCGTCATGGGCAAGCAGTCATTCGACTTGGCCTACATTCGCTGCCTGCCAACAACGGGCTGGCTCGACCTCCGCATTCTGATGGCGACGGCCCTGCTGGTGGTCGGATCCTCTCGAGAAACCGCAGCTAGATTGTTCGGCCTCGACCGCCTGGAGCCGATCGCAATCGCCGACACTCCGGTGCACACCGTTCCCAGCCAGGCGCACGCGTTGGGACGCCGCGCGGCCTAAGGATGGCTTTGTCCTAAATGACCGAGTGCCATTCCGCGACAATCCGGGACCGGCTCGTTTTTCGCCGCCCATTCGCTTCAACGGCGGAACAACGGCCTGTCGGCGAAAAAGGTGCCTGTCCCGCTGACGGGGTGTGCGCTGCTGAATCGCGCTCGGTCATTTAGAAACCCTGCGCGGTCAACCAGTGGGCCGCTGGTCCGGGCCAAGTCGAAATGTTCGAGCCCTCGACCGCGCGGAGGCCGTAGCCATGCCCGCCATCGCCAAAGACGTGGAGGGCGGCAGGAATCTTCTGCCGTTTGAGTCCAGCGTAGAAGTAGACGGCGCCTAGCGATGATGATCGGTCGTCGTGTGTGTGGACCAGAAACGTCGGCGGACAGTTGCTCGCCACCTGCACGCCTTCAACCAAGGCGTCCGTTGCGGCGTCGTAGATGTTCCAGGGGTATACCAACATGGCGAAATCTGGCCGATGCGAGACATCGTCGGTCTCGTCGACCCGATCATACGCCAGCTTGCCGTCATCGCTGAGCAGCCGGGCAGCGACCTGGCCACCGGCAGAGAAGCCCAACAGTCCAATCCGCTGCCGGTTCAGCGACCACTTGGATGCTTCCTGTCGGACCAATGCCACGGCCCGCTGGGCGTCCTGAAGCGCCGGTCGCCAAGGCTCGACCTTCTTCGTCGTTGTGCGGTAATTCAATACGAAGGCGGTGATGCCGTGCCGATTGAGCCAGACGGCCGCTTCGGAACCCTCCTTGTCCGGGACGATCTTTCCGAATCCTCCGCCCGGCAAGATGACAATACCGGTGCCATTGGGCTTATCTGCCGGAAACACCGCCATCGTCGGTCGCGTCACGTTGATCAACCGTGTGACCGGCGGCACCTCTTCAGGACGCAGCGGAAGGGCTTCGCCGATCGAGCGCGTCGTTTCACCCGGCGCGACACCGGGCCAGACGTCGAGTGGTTCGCCAGCGTGAATCGAGCCGGTTTGCATCGCTGCCGCTGTCATCACAATCACAATGGCGCCACCGACACGGTTGATTACGTTGGTTCGCATGATCTCTCTTGAGGGTTGAATGGGGGCTACCGTCGCGTCGCTGCCAAGCTGACTCGTATCGCGTACGACGACACATCATCTGCATCAAGCCAGAATTTCGCGCACGACGCGAGCTTGCTCGACGCCCGTCAAGCGGAAGTCCAAGCCCTGGAAACGATACGTAAACGTCTCGTGATTGATGCCCATCAAGTGCATGACCGTGGCGTGAAGGTCACGTACCTGCACCGGTTGTTCGGCGACGTTGTAACTGAAATCGTCCGTCGCTCCGTAGGTAATCCCCGCCTTGACGCCGCCGCCAGCCATCCAGATCGTAAAGCAGCGCGGGTGGTGATCACGGCCCCCTTCTGGGCTGTCCCACTGGCCCTGCCCGGCCACACTGCGTCCAAACTCGCCGCCCCAGATCACCAGGGTGTCGTCCAGCATCCCGCGCTGTTTGAGATCCTGAACCAGTGCCGCACTCGCCTGATCGGTGTCCCGGCAACGGGCCGTACACCAACTGCGCAAACGGCTATGGTGATCCCAGTCCGGATGGAACAGCTGAATAAATCGCACACCACGTTCGGCCAGACGTCGCGCCAAAATGCAGTTGGCCGCGTAGCTGCCGGGGCGTCGCGAGTCGGGACCGTACAGGTCAAACGTCGCTTCGGTCTCGTCACTGACGTCCGTCAGTTCGGGAATGCTGGCCTGCATCCGATAGGCCATCTCATATTGCTGAATCCGCGTCGCAATCTCTGGGTCGCCCGTTTGTTGGAGGCGGATCTCGTTGAGCTGCCCCAGGCCGTCGAGCATGCTGCGGCGCAGCGCGCGCGGCAACCCGTCCGGGTCGCGCAGGTACAGGACCGGGTCCTTCGCGTTGCGAAGTTTGACGCCCTGGTAAACGGACGGCAAAAATCCACTGCCCCAATAATGATCATACAGGGGTTGATCGCTGCCCCGACTCATCTTGGAAATCAGCACCAGAAAGTCCGGCAGGTCGCGATTGGCACTCCCCAGTCCGTAGCTAAACCAACTGCCGATGCTGGGCCGACCTGCCAACTGATGACCGGTCAGGAACCGAGTCATTGCCGGGGCATGATTAATCTGGTCGGTCGTCATCGACTTGATGAAGCACAGTTCGTCGGCGACACCGGCCAGATGCGGCAGCCAGGAACTGACCGTGGCGCCCGATTGGCCATGCCGAGCGAACTGGGAGTGCGGCGGCATGATCAACTGCGGCTTGCCCGCGGTCATCCCCGTCAGTCGCTGGCCACCCCGCACGCTTTCCGGCAATTTCTGACCGGCCAACTTGATCAGGCCAGGTTTGTGGTCGTAAAGTTCAATTTGCGAAGGGCCGCCGGACTGCGTCAGAAAAATGATCCGCTTGGCGCGCGGGGCGAATTCCGGCAGCCCGAGTTGCGAAGTGGGCGACGCGACCGCCCGGGGTGGGTGCGCCGCGCTTTCCAACAGACCCAGGGCCAGCGCCCCGAGCCCGACGCTTGCACCGCGCCCCAGGAAGTACCGCCGCGTGACATCCAGCGCCGTCGCGTCAACAGCCGCACGGGTCGGGTTACCGTCGTGGGAATGATCATTCATGCGTGATGCTTTCGTCCAGGTTCAAGACCATGTTGGCCAGCAGCATGGTCGCGGCGCGCTCCGGAAGTTGATCCTCGCCGGGCGGTTCTGCTTGCCCAACCTGCAGGAAGGCGGCCGCCGCTTCAAGATGTTGCTGATAGAACGTGCAAGCGCGCCGGTAATCGCGCAGCAGGATTTCACGCTCTCGCGGACTCGGCGCGCGCGCCACCACGCGCCGAAACACCAGTTCGGCCCGCTGCACCTCGTCTTGCGGTTCAGCCTGGCAAGCAATGTCGGCCAGCGCGCGGGCCGCTTCCAGCGAGGTTGTATCGTTGAGCAGCGTCAGGGCGTGGAGGGGCGTGTTGGTGCGTCTGGGCGTGACTTCGCACGTTCGTCGCATGGCCGCATCAAACAGAAACGTGGGAGCACTGCTGCGCCGCCAAAAAGCATACAGCGTGCGGCGATATTGAGCCGGCCCCACGCTGGGCTGATACGTGAACCTGCCCATGAACTGGTCCTTCCAGACACCCGCGGGCTGGTAGGGAAATACGGGCGGACCGCCGACGGCAGGATTGAGCAGACCGCTGGTCATCAGCGTCGCGTCACGAATCATCCAACTGGGCAGGCGGAAGCGGGCCCCCCGCGCCAACAGTCGATTTTGTGGATCCCGCTCCAACCGCGCGGCGTCGACCGTGCTCGCCTGCTGATACGTCTGGCTTGTCACGATCGTCCGCACCAGGTGCTTGAGATCCCAACCGCTCTCCATCAAATCGATCGCCAACCAGTCGAGCAATTTCGGATGGGTCGGCGATTCACCTTGAAACCCAAAGTCGTCCGGCGTGCGAACCAGCCCGGCACCGAAAAACAGTTGCCAGACTTGATTGACGATCACGCGCGCGGTGAGCGGATTCTCGGGCGAGACAATCCAGCGGGCTAAATCGAGGCGCGTGTTGGCCGTCCCTTGCTCAGGCGGCATGACGGCGGGAAGGACCGCGGGCGTCACTTCCGGCCCCTTCTTGTCCCAGACGCCCCGTTCCAGTACGTGCGTCACGCGCGGCATTTCGCGTTCGGCTAAGACCGCCACGTTCAATTCGCCCGCCGCCTTTCGCGCGGCATCCCGTTGTTGGCGAATCTGATCGTGCCGCCGTCGGCGACGCTGCCATCCTTCGTGATCCTCCAGGAATTGATCGACCAGCCGCTTGCGCAGCGGCGCGGGAATCGCGTTCGGTGTCAACGCCGTGGCCGGATCGGCCGACTGCTGGGCGGCTAATTGTTCGAGCGGCATGGCCTCCAGCGAACGCACCGCGGCGCCCGGTTGATCCGTCGCGCTGAGCCGAAAGCGACCGATCAACGAACGTGGTGCCAACGAACGCTGCATCAAGATGATGTCCAGCGTATCGTCCGCACCCAGGACGAGTGGTTCGGCCAATGCCCAAACAGCCCGATGCGGTACGTTGGCCGGTTTGGTGCGGGTCGTCCAACCGGTCCGCGGGTCGTCGTCGAGCGTCCCTTTCACTCGGCCGTACTTGATGTCCTGTCCGACGCCTTCCATATCCGCGACCGCACCGGCCAGCGCGACTTCGCGGATCTGAGAACTACCTTGCGTACGAACTTGCAACTTGACATTGGTGAGAATGAACTCGCCATCGTCCCCAAACGATAGTCTGCCCTCGGTATGCGAGGCATGGGGAAAAACTTCCAGCTGTAGTCCAGTGATCCGTTCCAAGCCGGTCGGAGCGGCCGTAATGCGATAGTCGTCTTGGGGAGGTTCGGCTGGTCCGGATTGAATGATTTCGTCGTCCTCCAGCGTCAGCGGATAGCCTTCGGTCGAGGCAAGGCGAGTGGGATGAATGGCGGTCCACGCATTGAAGCCCTGGCGCGTGGCGTCAATTTGCCTGGCGAGCCACGTGTCGACCGTGCTTTCGATCTGTTCGCGCAGATCGGCCAGAGTAGCCTCTGAATTCTTGAATAACGCGGTGGCCTCGTCGACGGCCTGTTGCGCATGGGGTGACCGATACTTGAGATACGGGCCCGCACCGCCACCAGCTGCGCCGGTTTCGTCAATGCTGTTGAAGTAGGCGGAGAGGCTGTAGTAGTCGCGCTGCGCGATCGGGTCGAATTTATGGTCATGGCATTGAGCGCATCCGAGCGTCAGGCCGAGCCACAGGGTGCCGGTCGTGTTAACGCGATCTCGCACGTAGTCGATGCGAGATTCTTCCTTGTCCCGACCACCTTCGCCGTTGTTCATATGATTGCGATGAAAACAGGTTGCGAGCCGTTGTTCTGCGGTGGCATCCGGCAGCAAGTCACCGGCAAACTGTTCGATCGTAAACTGGTCGAACGCCATGTTCTGGTTGAAAGCGCCGACAACCCAGTCCCGCCACGGCCAGTTGGTGCGCGTGGCGTCCGCTTGAAAACCGTCGGTGTCGCTGTATCGCGCACCGTCCAGCCACCACATCGCCATCCGTTCGCCGTAGTGAGGCGATGCCAATAACTGTTCGACAAGTTCGTCCCAGGCCGCGGGCGACGGGTCGCGATGAAAGTTGGCGACCATGTCGGGAGTCGGCGGCAACCCGGTAAGATCAAATGCAAGACGCCGGACCAGCGTATGCGGTGGGGCGATTGGCGACGGGGTGAGGCCCTTCGCGCGGAGCCGGCGGCGGACGAAGTCGTCGACGGGATGCGGGGCGTCATCACCGAGCAAACTTTTCTGCGGCTTCTCGAACGCCCAATGCCGTCCCCACGGAGCACCTTGTCGAACCCATTCGGTCAACGTCGCGATCTCGGGCGCCGTCAGTGGCTTCTTGTGGGAATCGACCGGAGGCATAATCGCGTCGGAATCGGTTGACGTGATCCGCGTGATCAGCGCACTCGCTTCGGGCTGGCCTGGAACGATGGCGGCGTAGCCACCCAGATCTGACGTCGCGCCGGCCAGACTATCCAGCCGCAGATCCGCTTCTCGGGCGTGTTCGTCAAAACCGTGACAAGCAAAACACCGATCCGAGATGATCGGCCGCACATCACGGTTGAAGTCAATCGTCTCGGCAGCAACCGGAGTTGCAACCAGTGGGGTCAACAGTCCGCCCATCACCATCGAAGTGATAAGCGACACAAATGATGTCGGTGCGGTCATGAACTTCAGCGGTAGGCCTCGCGCAGCTGATTTGAAGTTACGCCTTTTGCGAAATGGAAACCCGAAACGTAAGTGAGGAATGCCGTGGTGTTGATTTCGATTTCCCGTAATACATCCCTCGCTATCACGTCTTGAAGTTGCGCTTTGGTTAATGCCGCAGGCATGTCAGGTTGCAGCCTGCCGTCACTGCGCGGCTCATTGGCGCAACTTTAAGACGCAGTTGACAGGAAGACTCGGCTCACCCTGTATTCTATTCCGAGCCCGAGCTTCGCTCGACCCCCCAATTCACGCCCAATTGTTGCTCGGTTGGGCGCCACGACCGGAAACAGAGCGACCGCGTGCTCGGAACCGTGACAGCTCGGCCATTCAGTTGGGCAGAACGGCGTTGTGATAGATGTCCTGAACGTCTTCGCAATCGTTGAGCAAATTGATGAACTTCTCAAACATCGGCGCATCTTCGGCGCTAATGTCTTTGGTTGCCTGAGGGAGAAAGGTGATTTCTTCAACCTCTAGTTCGGTCTCAGGGAACGCTTCCGAAAAGGCGGTCTTGGCTTTGTAGAATTCGGCAGCGGGAGCGAACAGCGTGACCTGGCCATCCTTGCATTCGACATCGTCGACGTCGACTTCTGCCTCCAACATGGCTTCCAATACTTGCTCGGCATTGTCACCCTTGAAGGAAAGCACGGCCAAGTGATCAAACAGGTGGGCGACCGAGCCAGACGGACCCAGTTTCGCGCCGGTCTTGGTGAAGCAGTTGCGGACATCGGTGATGGTGCGGTTATTGTTGTCGGTCAAACAGTCCACGATGATCGAGCAACCGCCGGGCCCGAAGCCCTCGTAACGAGCCGCCACGTAGTCCTCGCCGCCGGCGCCGCTGGCTTTCTCGATCGCCTTTTCGATGACGTGAGCGGGAACCTGGTCACGTTTCGCTTTTTCAATCATGCTCCGTAAAGCGGGATTGAGTTCAGGGTCCGGCACGCCTTTCTTGGCGACCACGTAGAGCTGTTTGCCGTACTTGGAATAAAGCTTGGACTTCTGACCAGCCGTCTTGAGAATGGAGACTTTACGGTTCTCGAAACTTCTACCCATGGGACTATAATTCGCCTTATTGCAGGTCGAGTGGCGTCATGGCATCCGTTTACGCTGACGGCACTTCCTACCAGGAGGGTGGGGCGTCAGCCATGCCTGTGCCAAGTTTCGCACCGATGCCCGGCACGATCAATGACCAGCGCGCCGCAGTGGTGCCCAAACCTTGAGGGGCTGGTCTCTTGGCAGTCTGACCGAGAGCCGACGACGAATTGGGGCGACGAATTGGGGAGGCCACGAATTGGGGACACCCACTGTATGAGACGAATTGGGGACACCCACTGTATGGCGAATTGGGGAGGCGAATTGGCGGGGCGAGTGAGGAGGGGCGAGTGAGGGACACCCATTTTTGAGGCCGCGAATTGGGTGGGGGGCGAATTGGGCGTAAATGGGACGTAAATGGGGACACCCACTGTATTGAAAGGCGACCAATCGTCTCTTACCCGGACGGTAAAACGCGATACGATATATTTTGACGATCAAATCTGGTCCCCATGTCCGTACCGCCGCGAGGTGACACGTTGCACAAGATATTTTGCTTCTTAGCGCTCCCTTGCTGCCTGGTTTTCGCCGGCTGTGCCGATCGTTCATCCTCGCCGGCGCCGGCAGCGTCCCCGGTCGCAACCGTGAATTCTGAAAAAGCCGCGTCGGCAAGCCCCGTCGGGTCGCACTTGTCCGTCCCTCGATTGGAGCCGAACCCGGTCGTCTGGCTGGCTGACCGGCGGGACGCCGAAACAATGCCGCCGGCCCGGGAGGAAGCGCAAGGGTGGTTATCACTTGCAGACCAACTCAAAGCGTCGAAAAAGTTTGCGGACGCCGAGAAAGCGTATCAGCAGGCAATGACGGCCGATCCGACCTGGGCGTACCCGGCCTACCAACTCGCCTGCAACTACGAACTTTGGGGCCAGCATGATCGAGCGGTAACCACGTACGCGCACGCGATGGATCTTGGATTCGACGACTTCCCGACTGCCCTTGTCGATGATGAATTGGGCCAGATTCGCGACGGAGCAGACTTTCCAAAGACGCTCGCGGCGATCCGCCAACGGTACCTCGAGTCCAGTGCATCGCGCGCCGGGCAGCCAATTGCGATTCGTCCGAGCGGCGAGCAGCCAGCGTCGGGTTGGCCGATGATGATGATGCTACACGGTTACGGCGATACAAACTTGAACTACCTGGATTTTGCTCAGGATTGGGCGGACCTGGGGTTCGTGGCGGTCGCGGTTCCTGGGTCGGTTCCCGCTCGCAGCGGCCACTATCAGTGGGCCATGGAATCAACCGAACCGACCGATCAGGATCTGCAGGCGATCATGAAATCACCCTTATTCGATGGCCTGGTGAATCGGGACCAGGTCTTCCTGTTGGGTTTCTCGCAAGGTGCGTTACATGCCATGCTGCTGGCCGCCGAGCAGCCTGACCGTTACGCCGGAGTTGTGTCGCTTTCGCCAGGTGGTTCGTTGGCAGGCCGTTTGGCACCTCCACCGTTAAACACGACGCAACGCCCAGGGCGGTGCTATTTCATTCACGGCGAGGAAGAGCCACATGCGCCTTACGTCCGTATCTGGTCACAAGCCTGCCAGGACTCGGGCTGGAAGTTCGCCAGCGCAACGCATCCGGGCGGACATCACTTTCCCGAAGATTGGGACGCGATGCAACCGAAAATCGCGGCGTTCCTGAAGGAGTCGCTGCCATGACCCTTTCGATCGCGTGCCCACATTGCCGAGCGAGACTGCAGGCCAAGCCGCGTCATGTCGGTAAGCAGATGGCATGCCCGAAGTGCAACCAGCCCTTCACGGTACAACAGGAACCGACCGCCGAGCCGTTAGACGGTCACCGTGTTGAGCCGCTGGCGACCGGCCGCGTCGACCATACCGGCGCGCTCGAACGAGCCTTGCACGAGCAAGCGGAGGCGCAACGCAAAGCCGCCAACGAGGAAGAACTGGCCGGATCCGCAGCGAACGGATTCTTCGAGCGTTGGCAATTGCTGATTGGGGTCGCTGCGTTTGGCCTTGTCGCACTCGTTCTCGTTGGTGGCGCAAGCATCTGGGTCCAATACACCAACAGGCCACCCCCGGCAGTAAAGCCCGTAGTCCAACCCGTTTCACCAGCTGACCAGGCGGCCGCCCGAGCTGCCAGACTCGCCGCCGCCGAAGAGCGAGCCCGCGAACACCTCTTACAATCCCCGGACGGCATCAACCTGGGAGGAGAGGTTACCTGGGAACGAACGAGTCCGTCAGGCCAGGACGCTGTCTTTGCCGAGTCGCCAACTAACGGCGACGGCTTTGTCCGGTGGCCCATTAATTTGAAGAATACGCTCGGGCAACCGAGACTGAACGAGCTGGCCAAGGCGTCAATGCTCGATGCCGACGATCACTTCAAACGTTGCATCTGGTCGCCTGACGAGTCAATCGCCTTCCTGTGGGCAAGCGATTCTCGAATGTTGATCATCGATGTCAACTCGCGGACCATCAAGACGGTCATTTCAACGCAGAAGATCGAGGATTTTGCGCTCAGCAAAGAAGGGTTTGTGGTCTTACAACGATCCGGCCTCGCGGGACGCGAATTCACCAGCCCCACTTTCTATCGGGCCGTGCCGTTCTTTAACATCTTGTTACTTGATACAGAGCTCAAGGTTCGGCATCGATTCCACGAAGCGAGGACCAAGTTTCTCTGTGCGCACCCCAACTGTAGTTGGGTTTATACGAACCGATCTGCCATCGATCTGGAAGAACTGACGGTCACGGATATCGTTCTTGAAGACCCTGGCGGCAAGGGGCCACGCACAGCGGAAGGTATTCGT
>JAUIHJ010000786.1 GCA_030432015.1 bacterium | reverse complement strand
CGAGAAGGTCTTTTTTGCCTGGCTGGCACCGCGGGGCATTGTGGCCGCGGCCGTGATGAGCGTCTTCGCGTTGAAGATCGCGTCGATGGCCCACGGTTCAGCGGCGGGACACACGGTTCCGGGGATTGCCGACCTGGCGGAGAACTCCCAGTTGCTCGTCCCGGTCACCTTCCTGGTTATTGTGGGGACCGTGGCCGTGTACGGCCTGACGGCCGGACCGCTGGCGAAGTGGCTCAACCTGGCAGACACCAACCCGCAAGGGATCCTCTTTGTTGGCGCCGAGCCGTGGGTCCGCGACCTCGCCATGCTGCTGCAGGAGGACCAAGTCCACGTGATGCTGATTGATACGAACTATCGCCATGTCGCCGCCGCCAAGATGAGTGGCCTGCGGGCTGAGTGCATGAGCGTGCTGTCAGAACACGTCAACGAGGAACTTGATCTGGCGGGTATCGGCAAGCTCCTGGCGATGACGCCAAATGACGAAGTCAACGCCCTGGCGGTGAATGAGTTCATCCACGTCTTCGGACGCGTCAACACGTATCAGCTACCGCCCTGGGACGATGGTGCGGGCCGCCGCGCGTCGGTTGGCGACCACCTGCGAGGTCGATTATTATTCGACAGCGCGTTCCACCACGACGCAATCGAGGATCGTTGGGAACACGGATTTCAATTCAAGAAGACACGGCTATCGGTGGAATTTTCGCTGGAGGATTTCTTCGAGCGTTACGGTGGAGCCGCCACGATCCTGTTCACGCTCGACGCCTCCCAGGGATTGTCGATCGCCACGGTGGAAGAACGTCTTGAGCCTCAGCCTGGACAAACGATCATTGCGTTGGTGCAGGAGACGGATGACGAGTCGGCGGCGTCCAATTCGAGTGACGTCGAGTAGTCCTGCAGTTGTTGCCGCCTATTGTGCGACCACGACCGGCGGGGGGAGTTGCCGCAGGGCGGCCCCGTTGTCAGGCGGGACAGGAACCAGCGGCATCGCTTCGGACGGAGTCGGCAGTTCAATGGTGTTGGGCTCGGCCGGAATGGACTCGAGGGCTTCCGACGGACCGTGCACCATGGCCGGACCCGCGGGCACGTTTTCCATGCGTCGCATGAGCTTTGAGAACATCAGCCCGTGCGGCAAAGTGCCGTAGGCCGGCAACGCCTCAGGCGGTAATTGATAGTAGCCTTCGGGTTGGTGATGCTCGTCGTAAAGCTGGGGCCAAAATCCACGATCATCGACGTCTAACAGCTCGAGGTCCAAGAAGAGCTGCATCCGATTCAGGATATAACCGATATGGTCGCTGGCCACGTTGCTGAGGCGGCTTGCATAACCGTTCTGGGCGTCGAGAAAGTCGCGAGAAAAGATTCCAGCGACCCCCAATCGAAGCTGCAACTCCGTGGTCACGACCTGTTCGTACGCCAAAGCGGCCCCGGCCACATCGATTGCATATCGTTCCTTGGCGAGCGTCAGATCACGCAGGTCGTTGCGGATTGCGAACTTGATCGAGTCTTCGAGTTGCGTCTTGCTCCGCAGGGCCGCCTGATAGTTGATGATCTGCTGGCGAAATGCGTTACGCTGCGCCCGGCGGTTCAAGGGCAAGTCCAACGTGGCCGAGAGGGCCGTCCGGCTCTCGTCGATCTTAAAATCAAACGCATGGTCGGCCCGATCAAAAAACGCACGCGTCGAGAGCGTTTGGCTGGCCCTCAGGTTGAGCACGGATTTGAGTTCGTCGGCCGCAATCTTGATCTGCCGCCACCGATCAGCAACCTCGTTCCGTTCGGTGATCAAGTCCAACCGCTTCACCAGTCCCGTCAGCATGGCCTCGTCCACATCAATCTCGACCGGGACCAGACCACCACCGACGTCGGCGCGAATCGTGTCGATCAGCTGGACGAGTTGCGAAGCGTCGCGGATGGTTTCCTGGAGTGCCGCCTCGGCTGACAGCGGCGCCCGATTCAATCCGATCATGACATCGAGTTGGTGAGCGAATTCCTCGAACTCGCCCAACATCACAACCATTCGATCGACCAACAACTTCAACTGACCAAGTTCACCACTTTCGAAGATGCCACGGATCGCGTCGTCCAAGTCGTCGATTTCCTGGTGTAATTCGACGTAGCGGGCCTGCTGCGGACCCACCGCCAGATCGCCCAACTTTTTGATCGCGTATTCCATTTGCCTCGCCTGCAATTGGGACAGGCCCTCGATCAGATCGTGCGTCCGCTGCAACATGATCGTCACATTCGTCTCACCACCTTGCCGTTCGTCGTCCAGCAAGCGACGATCTTCGTCCACTTCAATCCGGACCTCGTCGATCCGCATTCTCAAGCGTTGTAGTTCCAGTGGCAGCGGGTCAGGCGTGGACATCCCTAAATCACGCTGTTTCGAGTAGGCTTCGAGGATTCGGTCAACCAGCCCGATTTCCGAACTGAGCAGCTGAACACGGCTTGGATCGTCGGAGTTTCGCTCGGCATCAAGCCGGACGCGAACCCGCCCGATCAACTCGCCGGTGACCGCCAATTCGTCACGCAGCGTCAGGCCTTCGAGCTCGGTCAGGTCGAGGTTGATTGGCGTTTCCGTCGGCAAGCCCATGCTGATTTTCAGGCTGTCCAGACTCTGTTCCAAACCGGTGCACTGGCCGATCAACGAACGGCGTCCCGACAACACGTTCTGTTCGACCTGGTCAACCTGGAACAACGGCACAAACCCGCGCCGCGATTCCTCGGCACGCTGTTGGAATTCGCGCACCAGGCTGAAGTAATTTTGCGATTGAATCTCGATATTGCGATAATCGATCAACAATTGGTAATACTGTCGTGCCAAACCGGTAAACAGGGTCTTGCGAAACCGGCGAAAACTTCGAGCCGCATAGAGCACGTCTCGTTCGGCCTGCGTCAGGCGTTCGAAGCGAATATCGCGTTGGAAGATCGTCTGCTCGATGTCGACCAGGAGATCGGACCCGACGTCGGTCGCCACGACTTTCGAGCCGTTGAACGTCAGCACGACGCTATTGGCAAGCCGCGCCAGGAGATCGCCCCCGGTGGCCAATATCTTGTCGGCCTGCGCACCTGTCGGAACACCGAGGCGGTTCGCCGTCACACTGTCGATCCGATCATGCGCATAATTCACGGCAGTCCGATTGCCACCCGTCGAAAACTTCAAGTCGTAGTCAAAACGTTCGAGCGAAAGCCGGAGGGCAACACTGTAAAGCGCCTCCTTCTGTGTCTGGTATTCGCGACTGTTGAGCAGCGCCGCTTCGACAATGTCTTCTAACGAAAATCGAGGGGACGGGTCGAGTTCGTCGGCGGCGGGATCACGTTCAAACGTGCGGCGGTATTCGACCAGCACGCTTTCAAACTCGAGCATTCGCGTCCGGCAGTTGTCCGGAATGGGCTCCCAAAACTGTTTGGGAATCGGCAGCAAACGAAGCGAGGTCACGTCGTCTGACTCGGCGTCGGCGCGGTACAAGTCGTCGGTTTCGCCGTTGGCAGCGTCTCCCTGCGCAGGGCGCGAAGCGGCCGGCATTGGCTGTGCCGGTTGACTGGCCAACCGCAATGTCGCCCATCGTGAAGGGCTGCGGTCGGGCTCTTGATGCGAGACGCGTGCGACCGTCGGTGAATTCCAGCTCGAGGTCACCGGCGGCAGTCG
>JAUIHJ010000785.1 GCA_030432015.1 bacterium | reverse complement strand
CGAAATGGTCGGCTCGGATCGCCTGCTCATCGACGCCAGAGCCCTCCGCGAGGAAAACGTCAAGCCCGACACCTTGTTTCCCGACCGATCGGGACTTTCCGTGCCCCAGGTGATCGCACAACACAATCTGGTTGTCGTGGCCAGCCCTCATGAGATCCTGCTGACATCACTGTCTCGCTTGGGTGACGTCGACGACGCATTGTACGTGACGGGCGATCGGAGCGTGGTTTTGGCGAGCCATTTCGAGGGGACGTTCGCTTCGCGTTTGGCACAGGTGGCATCTCCCAGCGTTTGGTTGAATATGACTGACGTTCGCGGCGCCCCTTGGTCGTCGACCGTTCGGACCGAGGCCGCAGAATTCGGGATCGGCTGGCGGCACTACCACATGCGGCCAGACGACACCGCAATGGTTCAGTTTTCTGTCTACCGACCTGCGGTGGTTCGTGCCGCGGCATGGGGTGTCTGCTGCATGATGATCGCGGTCGTCGCCTGGTTCTCAAGGGGCCGCACCAAGACACTTTGCCTGATCCTGCTTGCCATGGTCTTCACCTTGCTGGCGCCTCCTCTCCTGCTCCCGATCGCCCGTGGCCTTTTCTGGGGAGGCGTGCTGGGTTTGCTGCTGACGTTTTTTCGCGATCGTGTGCTCGCGGAACCACCTCGCGAGCCATCGCCGGTCGGAAGCGGCCCTCCACTCGTTCGTGCAACCATGACGCTGCTGCTGGTACTTGGCATCCTGGGCGGTGCTTTTGGGCTCTGGCAAGTCGCCGCCGATGACACGTTGCCATCTGCGACCACCAGGGCGGGGCGTGTTTACCGTGTGCTGATTCCCGTCGATGAAGAACAGCAACCAGTCGGCGATTTTGTGCAGGTTCCGACCGAATTGTTTAACTCGCTGCATCGCGGTGCGATGGCTGCTCAGGATGATCGCGTGGCCTGGCTGATCCGCGGAGCCAGCTACGAAACATCGTTGGCGCAGCGAGGCGATGCCGAGGGGCTCGTTGAAGCGGAGGTGTCCGCTGTTTTTGAGCTTGAGACATTTCAGATGAGTACATCGTTTGCGTTCCCCTTAGGACGGGAAGCGATCCGATCCTTTACCAGTATCAAGTTGGATGGGCTCGCCGTCGAACCGGCCTGGAATGTCAGTGGCGAGGCTCTGAATTTTCGGGTCACGCGGCCAGGGCGCCACCGACTTGAGTTGACGATCCGGCCGGTGCTTCGCAACGACCCTCAGTCCAGCGGATTCGCGCTGCGCGTGCCTGCCTTCGCAGGGGCGCGGCACAAGATCCTCCCGTCCACACGAATTGAAGGAATCGAGTTGCCCTCGGCGATTGGGGCCATCGAGCGCAATGAATCGCTCGGGACGATCGAGGCGGACCTGGGGTTGACGAATGTCGTGGCGGTTCGCTGGCCCTTGAGTTCGACGACGGAGGTCGAACCGATTCCGCTGGCCGTTTCCGAACAGTACTGGCTACGCGTTCAGCCCAGCTCCGTTGTGATCGAAGGTCAATTCGCCTTTTCGGTACCGCGAGGCGGCATTGATCAGGTGCGATTGCTCGTGGACCCACAATTGAAGCTCTCGCAACTCACACCAAGCCAGGCAGCGAACTACGAGTCAGCCAGCGGCCCGGAACCGTCGATTGTTGTCCGCTTCGAAGATCCCAGTGAGAATCAGGTCTTCGTCCATGCGACCTTTCTGATGACTGATACGAGCGGGTTGGGGAACATCTTTCTGCCTCGACTTAGCGCTCGCGCCGACATTCACAATGCGTCGACGATCGGTATTTCCGTCGCGCCGGAATTGGAAGTGGAATTGGTGGCCGATCCTCAACTCCAAGCAATTCTTCCGGCGGAGTTCCTTGAGACCTGGCAAGACCCGTTGGATGCGCCACAGTTGGCCTACCGTCTCGCGGAGCGGTCGAATCGCTGGCACGTCACCTCGCGGCCCCGCACAACGCGCCCCGTGGTCCAGCAGCGATCTAACTGGTCGATCAGTTCAGCCCACGCCGCGTTGCACTACTCGGCGGATGTCGACCCCGGAGGTCGGCCCTGTTTCCAACAACGTTTGCAGTTCCCCGCCAGGCTGGACCTGGGCGACCTCACCGTCCAGCAGAGCGGAACCGCGCAGCCAGTCCGCTGGACACGGGCCGGTGATGTGGTCACGGTTTTCTTCGTCCAAGCCGTCAAAGACCCCTATCAGTTGATCATCCATGGCCAGGCGCCAACCGGAACCCAGGCGCGGACTGGGCTGCCATTGGTCACGATGCAGCAGGTGGAATTTCAATCCAGCCGGATTGCCGTCAGGCAACAGCCTGATGTGCTGATCACCAACGTCGAAGCGATCGGTCTCGTCGATGACCCCGCCACGAACCCAGAAGGTGTTCGCCCGGACCCACAGGCAGGTCGGATCGTCAAATCCTATCGCGTCCCAACTGACGCGGCCGCTGTGGAGGACATTTCGTTGTCCTTTGCAATCCGGCGAAATCGGCCGCAAATTAAGGGTCAAATTGTGACGCGGCTGAGCTACCAAGCGAACAACCGGTGGCTGGCGGATGCAGAAGCAACCCTGACGGTAACGGCCGGTGCCGTTGATGAATTACGCATCGCCTTGCCGGCCGGCTGGTCCAAGCCGCTGTCGATCACGCCGACCCCCGATTACGAGGTGCTGGGATCGGACGCCGAACGGGTCTTGGTGGTGCGTCCTAATCAGTTGATTCGCAACCGATTTCGATTGCAGCTTCGCTTCGAATCACTCCGGGCGAGCGTCGCTCCGTCGGAATTGCCGCTGTTGAAGTTGCTCAACGAGAACCAGTTGCAACATTACCTCGTCCTGCCCAGCATGCAGCGTGATGAATTGGTTTCATGGGAAACGACGGGACTGCAACAGGTTGACGCGTTACCGAATCAGCCGGCCCCGCTGCCGGACGATGAGACGGCCTACCGGGTCGATGCGGCTCGCGCGACAGCCGTCGTGCATAATGTCGGTCGGTTCGGCGGCACACCACAAATTCAGCTAGCCGATTTTCATGTCGCCTGGAATCAGGACCGCACCTGCTTCGGGGTTGCCGCGTTCGACGTCGCGCCGCTGCAGATGACGGAGTGCCTGCTGCTGGTTCCCGATGGAATAGCGATTGCTCATATCACGGTGGCGGGCGTCCCGGTCGACCCCCGCCCTGACAGCGAATCGCAATGGTGGATTCCGCTGGGACCAGAACAGCTTCCCCAACGGATTGATGTCGTGTTTTCGGGCCACTTTAAAGCGACACCCTTGGTCCCAGGCGAGATGATCACGGCGCCGACCCTGGCCGACTTGCCAGTCGAACAAACGCTATGGACGATTCACGGACCGGTTGGCGCGACGTTTGACGAGGCCTTGCTGGAGCATACACGCACCAGCGAAGTCCAGCAGGCGCGATACCGTGCCGAATCGGCGGGATTGGCGCTGGAAATGGCCGAACGACTATTGCCCCATGTCCCCGAAGACGGATTCGCGTCCTGGAAACGCAGTTGGCAACAGCGACACGATGTCGGCAAGCAGGCCATGGAGGGTTCAGGGCAGACACAGAACGGCGCCGAGACAGATCTCGTCGATTGGGTGGCGCGGCATCTCCACGACGCGCAGGAGGGACGTGGGCCACCCGTCCGT
>JAUIHJ010000036.1 GCA_030432015.1 bacterium | reverse complement strand
GATTCCCGTTTCAGTGCTCGCCGTCCCCAGATGCGATTTTCAAGTCGGTTGGAACAAGGCGAATCGAAGTCTGCGAAAATCTGCGTAATCTGCGGACGAAAACGAAGGGGAGAACCAACGAAGACACAGACCTCGAAAACGCAGAATAGAGGGTCTGGGATATGTACGGGCCTGCGAGCCGCTCTTCCTATGCTTTCTAGAGTCCCTGGAATTCCAGGTCTGCCTTTTGATGGTCTGTGTCTTGGGTTGCCTCGTTGGGTTGCCTCTGGGTTGCCTCGCTTGGGTTACCTCTCGTACCGAACCGGCGCTGTCGCCGCTGGGCTCGCAGTGCCGGTGTTTTCGCCTAGAGGCTGGACCAAAAAGGTGACTCGGCGGCAGACCAATGTTTTCCGAGATCTTCCGCCAATTCGTCTAGTAATTCCTCAAACGATTCGATGTCCTGGGGCAAGCCGCGATCGGCTCGATTCGTCCCGGCAACCAGGGGCTGGGTGGCGAAGTCTTTGACATCGTCATGGTTGGCGGGTCTCGCAATTGGGGCAACGTGTTCAGTACCACCCCAAGCGCCTGACGGTGCGTTTGGCACACCTGAGACAATCTCCAGGTGGCGAAGGCCACTGTTGCGTTCAATCTGGTGCGACGCACCGTCAAGCATGGCTGAGGCGATGTGCCCTTCGCCCTCACCGCTATCGTCGCCGAGGTTAAGCCAGTTGACCACCTTCAGGACGTCCAGCGGCGTAATGTTACCGTCGCCGTTGCTGTCGTAATACGGACCCGTTGCGTTGGCTTCCGAACGGAACGGTGCGACGAGTCCGCCGTCGCCCCGGTTGAGGACGTTGATGACGAGTAAAGCATCAACGGGGGTGACAACGCCGTCATCATTGACGTCGACCGCGTCATCAGGGTTGGTAAACGAGGCAAACGCAAAATCTGGCGCCTCCGCGCCGACGACCGGTGGATCGAAGTTCCCTACGACGGGCAACGCGAAGTCATCGCCGAACTGCGCGTAAATGTCGCTGCCGAAGGGGACTGGTGTAAAGTCCACGATATTTCCACCGATCGCCTGAGGGTTGGCAACAATGCGATCAGGAATCGGTGTGCCATTGGTGATGAGTACGTACCACTCGGCAGTCTCCGCGGGCACAGCGCCGTTGCGATCGGGCGCCCACAAACCGATATCGTCGATCCCGTCGCCATCGAAGTCGGCGGCGATGGGCCGTTCGCTCGCGCCTGGGAATCCGAAACGAAACTGCACATCGGTCATGCCATTGATATTCGCATTGTAGGAGCCGGCCGCGGCAATGCCGGTCAATTGCGTACTGAGATCCAGCAAGAACGTGTTGTCGGTCCAGGACCCCAGGTCGTCAACGCCGTCGCCGTCGAAATCGCCGACGATTGGGAAGCCCGCCATGTTGCCGGCGAGCGTCGTGCCGGCATTAAAGTTGTGATTGGTGTCGAGGTGCCATTGGCTGCCATTCTTCAGCCCGACTTCGTCACCATTGGCGACGTTGCCATCGAAGTCGCCGGCAATCGGGAGCCCGTTGATTGCGAACGGATCGGCGACAACGAGATTCGGCACGCCGTTGTTGTCGGTGTCGATCAGCCAGCGGAACGCACCGGCCACGCGACCGTACGCGGCCAGCTTGTCAAAGCCGTCCGCCGCAGTACCTGCTCCCGCCGCAAAGTTGCCCGCAAAAATCGAATCGCTGGTGAAGCCGAGCACATACGTGATGTCCTCGTTGGTATGGTCGTTGTCCTTATTTTCCGGATCGGCGCTGTAGTTGCCGTTGGTGTCGACGTAAACGCTGCCGGCGGCCCAAACCCCAAATTCCGCTCGCGTATCGACGGTAAACCGAGCGACAAAGTCACCTCCGGGGAAACCGTCGCCGCTGGGGAAGTTCACGATCTCCAGCGGCTGGTTGGCATTCGATTCGCCATCCAACCGGTTGCCAGCCGGGCTGCGAATCCCGTCCGAGAGGATCAGCGTGAAGCGGTCGTCCGGCAGCGGCGTGTCAAACGTCAGTTCGATCGTCGCCATTGGGGCAACGCCAACGACCGGTGGAACGTTCGTTACCACCACGCTGGCGATGGGGATGATCCCATTGTGATCGCCAACCAACCGATAATGCCCGAGATTCTCAGCGGTTGCCGCGTCCAATGCCGGGTAGAGGTCGCCGGGCGCTCGCAACACGGTGCCCTTGAGTGAAATCGTCAAGCTGGTGATTGCGGGCGTGGGGCCATCGGTGGAGGGCTTGGGATCAAACAGGTCGTACGTACTACCCGTCACCGCCACGCCGCCGACCGTTGCGCCGAAATGATCAATTTCACTGACCACCAGGTCGTAGACGTTGATCGCGTCCTGGAACCCATCGACACGTACGAAGTAGCTGGTGTCGGCCGCCGCGCTGATATCGACCGACTCGTTGTCGGTGAAAGTGGAACTGCTCGTAATCAAGGTGCCGTTGGCGTCGTAGACCGCAATGTCCAGGTTGCCATCGTCAGGCAAGCCGGCACTCCCGTTGGCAAGTGTTGCGATCTGTTCGAAAAACAATTCGAAACGGAAGATACCGACCTTGTCTGGCCGGAATTCAAACCAGTCCTGGTCACCGGGAATGCCACCGGGAATCGCGCGATGGAGGGTTGGCCCTGGATCGATCGTCAGGTCGCCGAGGAACGTTGGGCCGGTACCAAGGAAGGTCGCGTCGTGACGCGTGTCATTTGGTTCGAGCACGTCCTGATGAAAGGTGATCAGACGCCCCATCAAGTCGCTACCGGTCGTGCCGTCAACAGGGTTCAGAGGCGTGACTTGGACGACCTCGGTTTGCTCGTACCCGACCGGCAAGAGGTTTCCGACCACCACGGACCCTCCGTGGCCGACGTGGTCACGGCGATGAACAACCAGGTCACCGGGGCCGTCGTCGCTGATGATGAGGCGGTCCAGACCATCGAATCCACCTTCAACGTTCACCTGGACATCGTTGTCATACGGCGTCACGACGAAAATGTCCGAGCCAAGTCCGCCGGCGGCGTTCAATGTCCGCAGCAGCGCCGCCGGTGTCGCAATGTCGACGTTGAACGAGTCTTCCCGCCCCCGGCCGTTGACGGTGACGGTGGGCTTGTTCGCAAACCGGTCTTCCTCGAAGGCACCATCAAAGTCGACTCGCGTCGTCTGTGTTCCCAGGACGATCGGTCCGTCGGTGATGTTGATGGTATCCGGGGACCCGGATGCATTAATCGTAAGTGACGTGGCAAACACGAGATCGTCAATCGGCTCGAGTCCTGCGAAGGTGACCACTTGCGAATTGCCGGTGCCGTCCTGGTATGAAACCGTACCCTGGTCGGACGAGAGACCGACGTCGTAGGTCCCGGAAAAATTGTCACCTCCCCCGATCAATTGGAGCAAATCGTCGTCAGGGCCACCATCGAAAGTGACGTGGCGATCAAAGCCACCGGTATAATCAACGCGCAGCGTGTCGTTGCCTGCACCGCCTCGCACGTCCACATCGAACATGATGTCGTTGGCGACGATGAGCGTGTCATTGCCGTCCGACGCTTCGATGGCGATCCGGACAACGTCTTCCAGCGGTGTGTCAATCGTGCCGGCGCAGTACCCACTGCCGGCAGGAAATGTCAGACGGACAAACTCGACGCCCAAGACGTCTTCGAAGAACTCGACTTCCAGCACATCGTCTCCGTCGGTGTCAAGGATCGTCAAGACGCCGGTGACAGGGTCCAGCGTTACCTCCGGGCCAGATTCGTTCAGGTCGTGGGAGGCATCGTCATCCAGATCGGGAAATTGCTCGTTGCCGTTCTCCCAGTCCGTGAAGACGGTCCGAAACACATTGTCACGCAACAAACAGCTCTCCCACAGTGGAAAGTTGCCATTTCCGGCGCTGGCGTAGGCCGGCATACCTTCGAGCGGAAAGGTCGGTTGGCCGTTGTTACGCCACGCATGATCGCCGTCGATGGAACGCAACCATTGCGATCCATCCTGCGGATCGGAGGGATGCGGCGCGTTGACATCCGCGGCGTTGGCACCTTCCTCGGGATTGGTCGGCAGCGCCGGTTCTTCGATGTTGGCACCAGGGAACGTCGTAGTCATGATATTCCCGCGGACTCCCGCCGGACTGTACAGCGTGTAGGGTGCTCCAATGAGTTCCGTGATCAAGCTGTCGACGCGCGAACCACTCAACAGCAGCAGCTTCGAAGTCGTTACGGCGTTGGCATACGCGGCAAACTCGTTCTTGTCAAACGTTACGCCATCCTTGAGGCCTCCCACCGCATTTGAGTGAAAATTGAAACCGGGAAACAGATCCGCCGAGCCGAGTGGATGATGGGTGTCAAGCGGCGCACCTGTGATGCCGAGATAGCTGTCCAGCTTCGCGCGATCACCAGGCTGAAAAAGGTTGATGACCCCTACGCCGTTTAACCCAACCGACTCCAAGCCCAGCTTGGAAGAAGGCCGATCGAAGAAGTCCTGAATTTGATCGAGGTCGATCCCGAAGCGTTCACGAATCTGGTCCTTGATCAACTCCTTCGCAGCCGCTTCGAGTTTGTCGACCGCCAGTTCCACGGGATCCAAGGTCGTCCCAATCAACTCCTCGATCGGTGCCAAGAGAACATCCAACGCGTCATGGACGACGTTGGAAAACTCGGTAAAGATGGCTCGCACATCGCCAACAAGATCGGGCAGGCCTAGCATGCTGAGGAGGTGATTGTTAACGTACGACTCGAACGGCTGATCGGGACGGTCGATCTCTTGCAAGAGGACATCCACCAAGCCTGTTTCACTTTCACACTGTCCGCGATCCGCTTCGTTTTCCGGTCCTTCGCCGGCACAATCGGAGTTCTGCAAGTCGCGCCGCGCGTCGGGATCAAAGAGCGCACGCGTGCTGCGAAGTCCGATGCCCTCGCCCCAGGCTTCCAATCCGGCGTCAATGTCAGCAATCCATGCTCCCAGGTAGGCATCGAACAAGGGACCAAAAGCGGCCTTGATCGAATCTTCCACGAAGTCCGCTGCAGCGCCGAATGTACCAATGACAAGATCGGTTCCGAGAGCAATCGGGCACGCAACCGTATCGTGAACCACGTCGTCGGCGTTTTCGAAGTTGCAGTCATCTGAATTCAGCGTCTCGTTCAAGTCGTTGACAATGCTATTGTAGTTGTTGACAGCACCTTCCAGCGGGTTGACCGGCCCGACAATCAAGCTTTGCAAGCCGGCTCGTAAATCGAGAAAAAAATCGATGGCGGCACCACGATCAGTGGGAAGTTCCAGGCCAGGATCTTGCGGGACAATAAGTGTTTCGTAAATGAAACTGCTGGTTGCGGCGAACTCGCTGTTGCTGGGAAAGTCGACCTTCGGCGTGCTGTCGTCGCTGACGTCGCCGTTGGGCAGCGTCGTGCGGTCGGGGTTCCCATCGAACCCTGGCGTGGCATCGCCGATGTAGTTTTCGACCAGAATATGCCGGACGGCAATCGCAGCCTTATCGGAATCGGTCAAGACATCACCGACTGCCGGAAAGACACCGGTGGCGAACTCATTCACCAATGTGTGGGCCCACATGTCGCCTGCCGCGTGCGTCAGATAACCGTACGACCAGGCGAGGATCTGGCTCTGTTCGGTTGCCGTGTATCCTGGATCCGATTGGGCATCCCACGCACTATCCAAGACATGTTGTAGCCAGCGGCCTGTGTTGACCGGGTGGACCGTACCTTGCCCCATGATGAGATCGGGAAAGCCGTCCGGACCGACCACGCCGGCGTTGTAAAACTCCGGATGATTCTTCAAAGCGGCAGCGACCGCCCCGTCGACCTCGAACGCCTGGCCTTCAATGGTTATGGAGTTGTCTTGAATATCGTCCAGCACATCGTGACCAACTTCGATATGCGTGAACGGCTTGAAGAGCATCATGCGTGCTTCGAGCTTTTCCATCGCCAGTGGCCCAAGTCTTGAATTCACTTTCCGGGACCGTTTTCTCATGTAACGTCGTTGGTGGCGCGCGGCGAATTGATGCGGGGCGTCAGGCCCTTTGTCGCGGAACATCATGGTCTAACTCCTCAAAGGCGGGAAGCTGTCGGCAGGCAATGGTCACGCTCGATGATGTCACGTTGAATCTTGCCCGGTCGTTGGTGCGGCAGGCACAGCCAGATGCGTTTGTCACAGCGGCAACCCGTCGCTCTTTCGTCGGTCAACGAGTAACGACGCTGCCGGGGCCCTGTTAAAAATGTCGCCGCGGCAGTTGCGATTGGGCAAAACGCGTGACGGCCTGCCGTGTTGTGCCGTTACCTCACGTTTCGTCGATGTCGTTTATCGCAGGTAAAATAGCGCGAATGACGCCCCTGTTCAAGCGAATTCCAGGCGGCGTTGCTGATTTTGTTGCGAAGGTGGCGCTTTGGCGATTCGAAACGCGAAGACGCCCGCCACGATTGCATGGCCGGGCGTCTCAAATGAAGGCGGCACCGTCGGATTGCCGCGACCAGAAAACGTGCCAAGAATTAGTGGCGGTGCCGGGAGCCGAAATTGTTCGAGTCGCCCCGCCGAAATCACGCGGCTCGCCGCGCACGCTCGGCCACTTGATGCGTGATGAATTGGAGAAACGCTCGCTTGACCTGCACCCCGTGCCCACGCACCGATCTGCCAAGCCGGCTGGGCGGTTCCAAATCCAAAACCGACGCCGCGGAAACTGGCAGCTGGCACGAGAGCCGCGCCATCACGTCGGATACTCGCTTAGAAGCGATATTCCGCTTGAGCGGTCAGCCCGTCGAATGACATGCTGTCTTCCAACCCAACAAAGTTGTTATTCTGAACGGACTCAATCCAACTGTCGGTGTTGACGGTATTCAACCATGCGCTGAAGACGTACCCGGTTGTCAAGCGAAAATGTCCGCCAGGGCTTTGCCACCCGACACCGATTTCCAGGTCGAGCATCGTGACCAGGCGTCCAGCTTGCCAGGACGTATCAACAATGCTCGGGTCGACCGTACTGAATTGGTCATAGTCGGCGCGAAATTCGCCGCCGACGAAACTGGCGTGCGCCTTGCCGTAGCAATGCAGACCGTGGTGGTCGGAATGGCGTTCGGCGTCCAGGCCGATCCGTATGCCTGCCCCGTCGAAGTCAAGCTCCGTCACGACGCTTTCGGTGGTTCCTGCCAACGAATAATCTGCCCGGAGCCCCTGTTCCAAGTGAGCGAAACGGGCACCGACCGAGTAGTTCACGGCAAAGCAATCTCCACCGAACAGCACGGACCGATAGGCGGCATCGACAAGCTGAAAATCGAGATCGCTATCGCCACTGGCCGAGAGGAAGTCAGCGGCAGCGTTCGTCGTGGCGGGGTGAAGTAGCAGTGCACGGATTGCCGACGCCGGATCGGTGTCGACGAAGTTGAACGTGCTGCTGTCAAGCTGCGAGTAGGTCGCGACCACGCTTGTGCATTCGTCGAGGCAATAACTGAAGCCTCCACGGAAGCCCGCTGAGAAATCTTGATCCAAGACGCCGACGGGTCCGACCGGAAGCGCCCCGTCGACCGGCAGGGCGAACGCAAGCTCCGAATTCCTGGGACGCAAGAAGAGGATTTCCCCGAAGGCACCTGTGCGATGCGCCCAAACTGGCTGGCGGCAGCACGTGTCCTTGCAGTCCGCGGCACACATGACCGCGCCGCGATCTTGGTCGCTCCCAAAAGAAGCCTCGTGTGCGAATATCGCTCGCGGCGAACCTTCCGTACGGTGGGCGAAGCGTTGCGTTGGCGGCGCCGAGGAATACGCTTCGAGGGCTGGCTGGCCTCCGGCCGGCGCATATGACTGGCCGTTCGCGAATGGGCTACCGGCGAGTGCGAAGAGCGCGCACGAAGTCACGAGAGCTTCCATTTTCATCACAGTTTCTCCGTTGGGCGAGCACGATACCAGTTCATATCGTCGGACATGAATAGGGTCGAGCAGAATTCTCCCAGCTCATCGGATGAGCGATACAACTACGGCGGCCGAAGAAACCCCTGTCGTGCGAATAACTGGGCAACTTTATCAGCCGAACACAGGACCGATCCGGCATTGGGCCATGCGGCCAGCGTCTACAAGACCGGAACGTCGGCCCAGGCCTAACTGACAGCGCGTCATTGGGCGACAAACGGGTGATAGGCTCGTTTTGCGCTGCATTTCCGATCGAGCGGGAAATCCGGTCTCTTCGGCAAGAAAGGTGACTGTCCCCGTGATGCGATTGCCCGTGACGTGTTTGAGATCCGCAGATTACGCAGAGGAACGCAGATTAACGAAATGCGGCTTCCGGTTCCGTGGTCGCCGTTCATAAATGCGATTCTCAAGTCGGTTGGAACAAGGCGAATCCAAATCTGCGAAAATCTGCGTAATCTGCGGATGCAAAGAACGGGACGATTCACCGGCCGAACTTGGAACAACTCGGTCCACTCGGCGACTCACGATGTCGGTCGGCGACGCGATTGAGATCCGCAGATTACGCAGAGGAACGCAGATTCGCGAAATGCGGCTTCCGGTTCCGTGGTCGCCGTTCATAAACGCGATTCTCAAGTCAGTTGGAACAAGGCGAATCCAAATCTGCGAAAATCTGCGTAATCTGCGGATGCAAAGAACGGGAGGATTCACCGGCCGAACTTGGAACAACTCGGTCCGCTCGGCGACTCACGATGTCGGTCGGCGACGCGATTGAGATCCGCAGATTACGCAGAGGAACGCAGATTCGCGAAATGCGGTGCCACCCGGCACGAAGGACCGCAGGGTTGCAGCCGGCTATTCGCTTCGGCAGGACACCCTGGTTTACACGCTGGCGCCGCCTATACATGACCGGGGCCGCTCGATTAGCGTTACCAAAAACTACTCGGACGGCAAAAGCCCCAACTGGCTGCCAGGGCGTCGGCAGCGTCTTCGGCGTCCGTGATGTTGCCCCAGCCGCCGTTGCGAAGATAGGCATGGGCAAACTCGTGCGCGATGACGTAGCAGGCGAACGTCTCCGATCGATCCGCGAGCCGGCGTTTGAGGACAACGCAGCGGCTCCCTTTGCCGACCGGTCCAGGGCTGGCCAGCAAGACCGTCCTTCCTGTGCCGGGAACGACCTGGTCCATCGCGACACGAAATCGATGGTCGTCGACGAAGTCGCGAATGACTGCGTCTGGTAACGCAGTCAGAACTTTCAGCAAGCAATCTTGAAGTGGTTTGCAATCAGCAAATGGTTCAAGGAAAGCGGAAAACATTTTGGCAACCTCTCGATTCCTGCGGTTCGATCGCGACCGACATGCGGGTCAGTTATAGCTGGGATTTGTGCAGCGTCCCAGTCAGGATTTCGTGGAAAGGCGGCGGAAGACCGTCATGTCCTCCACGGATCGACTCCGCTGTTAGTCCGTCCATAAACTGCTACATTTGGGGCCGCAACGCGTGATAGTGTCTGGGGCGAAGTGCGTTTTGGCGGCAAGGAAATCGAGGCCTTGTGATCGTGGGTACGGGAGAACAGTGTGGGTGAGAATCGTCGCAGTCCCGTCGTGTCGAATCTGGTGGCCGCGGTCGCTGCCTTTTCCGTGTATTTCTGCATGTACGCGTTTCGCAAGCCGTTCACCGCCGGCACGTTTGTGGACCAGGAAGCGTTTGGGTTCTCGTTGAAGACGGTTCTCGTCCTGTCGCAGCTATCGGGCTACATGCTGTCCAAGTTTATCGGCGTGAAAATCGTTTCCGAGATGCCGCGCGCGCGGCGGGCCATTGCCATTCTCGTCTTGATTGGCTGCGCCGAGCTTGCCTTGGTGGGGTTTGCATTCCTACCCACGCCCGCCAAGGTCGTGATGTTGTTTCTCAACGGCTTACCCCTTGGCATGGTCTTCGGACTTGTCCTGGCGTATCTCGAGGGCCGTCGTCACACGGAAGCACTGGCGGCCGGTCTGTGCGCCAGTTTCATTGTCTCTTCGGGGGTGGTGAAGTCGGTGGGGCGGTGGCTGATTGAAACGCACGGAGTGAGTGAATTTCATATGCCGTACATCGCCGGTGCCATGTTCTTGTTACCCCTGTTCTTTTTTGTTTGGCTGCTTCAGCAGACGCCCGAACCAACGGCTCAGGACCGGGAAGTTCGCTCGGAGCGACTGGCGATGACCGGCCAGAAGCGTCAGCAGTTCTTTCGTGCGCACGCTCCAGGACTTTGGTTGTTGTTGTTCGTCTATATCGTGCTGACGATTACTCGGACGATTCGGGATGACTTCGGGGTGGAGATTTGGCAGAGCCTCGGCATTCAAGAAACTCCGGCCGTGTTCGCTCAGTCAGAGACGATTGTGGGAATCGTGGCCACGGCGCTGAACGCGTTGGCGATCTGTTTTATCCGGAATCTCTCGGCGCTCCGCGCTGCGACTGGATTGATGGTTGCTGGCTTCATCGTGACGATTGGCGCCGCTGTCGGCCAGTGGCAAGGATACGTGGCACCGTTTTGGTTCATGGTGGCCTGCGGGATTGGGCTCTACCTGCCCTATGTAGCGTTCCATACCACGGTGTTCGAACGTATCGTCGCGGCTTCACGACACAGCGGGAATCTTGGGTATCTCATGTACCTTGCTGACTCGATCGGCTACCTCGGCTATGCGGCCATTGTCGGCCTGAAAATGTTCGGCCCGGAAGATATCGACATTCTCTGGTTCTTTCGGCAAGCGCTGACGTGGGGGGCGATCGCCTGCATCCTCGCGATGATTTTCGCGCAACGGTATTTCGAACGTGTGTTCCAATCACGCGGTCGCGCCGGGCGCTAACTTGAGGCATGTTGCCTACGATGCGGAATCCTGTGCGGGTAGCGCTACTCCGCACTTTCGGGCTGCGTGGCAGCCGTCTCTCCCTGATTGGAAATGACTTCAAGCATTTCCTCCAGGCTGTTTACCACGTGCGTCGGCTCCGCGGTGCGAAGTTGTGAGTCGGTCTGTGCGCCGGTCGTGATGCCGAACGTCAGGCCACACCCAGCGTTCCTTCCCTCATCGATATCGATTGCCGAGTCCCCGATCTTGGCAACCGCGGCAGGTGATTCCACGCCAGTCTGCGTCATGGCAAGCTGAATCATGTCGGGTGCCGGACGGCCATGGGTGACGTCGCTGGCGGTGACCAAACCGTCAATGTCGTCGCCGATGGTCCAGCCGATTTTGGCAACCAATCCTTCTGCAGTGGCGCGATCGTAGCCGGTATTCAGAACGACGCGAATCCCTCGCTGGCGAAGCGCGGCAAAGACCTTTGACGTGCCAGGCTGTTCGGTTACGTTCAGGTTGGCATACGCCATTTCCAGCCGTTGTTTGAAATCAGCGAAGATCGCTGCGACTTCATCCTCGCCGTGCGTCTTGCCGTCCAGGGCCAGGACGTCGCGAATCGCTTGTGACTTTTCTTTGCCGGCACCCGCCGCCTGCACTTGATCTTGGGTGAACCGATAACCGGCGGCATTGATAGCTGCCCTGACGGTCTTGTAAACCACGTTGTCTTCATCGACCGTGGTTCCCGCCATATCGAACACGACGAGTTCAATCATTGTAGATGTCCTTCAAGCTTTGTTTGGCGAACCCAGCGCTGCTCGTCATGCCCTTGCCGCCGATACCGGTCACGATGTGGATGTTATTTTCAATTGTCTTGGTGTAAACCCCGGACGGATGGCTGGTCTGACTGTAGATTCCGTACCATGCCGCGTCAACGTCCCACGCTGGCAGGTCAAAGATCTTCTGACCTTCCTCCAGGAAGTAGTCATTGATGTCGCGCCGCAGATCGAATTGAAGTTCATCAATCCGGTCCGCGGTCGCGTACTCATGCGAGTCGCCGACGATAATACTGCCATCGACCTCTTGCTTGAAGAGAATGTGCACCCCCCATCGCTTCCAAAAGCTGGCTTCGGATTCGCGACGCTTGATCGCGGACCATGATGGGCACTGCGCGAAGCTTTCATAGCGCCGAATCGACAGCCCGGTCAGGATGTTTCCAGGCATCTGAATGTTTGGCAATGGCTTTAGCCGCAACATCTGCAGACGGACCGCTGTGAGGTCGCTCGGGCGAAAGACCTCAGGAAACAGCAGTTGAAACTCGCTGCCGCTGCAAACAATGGCTTTTTCCGCGCGGAATCGCCGTCCGTCCGTTGTGCGCGCCACAACGTCGCCATTTCCCATTTGGGACAGTTCACACACACACGTCTGAAAGTGAGAATCGTAGTCCGCATGCTGACCCAGGTAGCGATGCAGCACGTGAATCATCTGCCTCGGGTTGACGGAAAGTTCTTGCGGGTAAAACAGTCCGCCGTGACAATAATTTGCTCTTAATTGCGGATAGCGATTGCGGCACTGCTGCGGCGACCAGAGCTCGGAAGCATACTCCGTCCGCGCGTCGATGGCTCGAAGCTCTTCCAGCAGCGTTAACTCGTCTGCGTCCGAGGCCAAGTAGATGCTTCCGAGCTGCCGAACGGAAAGGTCGACTTGTTCTTGGAGTGAACCGTAAATGTCGAGGCTCTCGCGGCCGAATTGCTGCCAGCGGTGATCCATCCCGGAAGGGACAACCTGCCCGAAATTACGTACGGTGGCGCCCCGTGGCGCAGTGTGCTTCTCAAGAAGAACCGTACGCAACCCACGCTGTTGCGCATGATACGCATGGAATGCGCCGAGCACGCCGCCACCGATGATCAGCAAATCGACTTTGGGTTGGGTGGCTGGCAATGCAGGGATCCTCCAGGTCATGCAACTGGCGGTTGGGGGGCACCGTTTGCGGCATTCGAACCCGCGACGGTCAGATGAGAATAACGACCGATGATACCGCGCAATGCAGAAAGCACCACCAGACCATTATGCGATCAGTCCAGCAGGCGAACGGGTAGAGCATGCCAAGCGGTAGGGCATGCCAAGCGGTAGGGCATGCGATCCGATTGAGCAGGTTGATCCGCGCGGAGGCAAGTCGCGTTTGACGCGCGGGGCCCGCTTCTCTTTGTGCGGAGACATGTCCGTTTGCAGCGAGGGGAGTAACGCAGAGGAATTTGTGGACAGGGGGATCACGAGACGTGTAGCCTGGACAGGAATCTTCGCGCCGGAAAACTCCTGCCGCCGCCTTGCGGCTACTTGACCGAGTGTCCTTCGGCGGCAATCACGGGACTGGCGCGTTTTTCGCCGCCGAGCGGATCGAGTGGGGAGCGAGGCTTGTCGGCGAAAAAGGTGCTGCCCCTGTACCTGGCCGCGCGACGCGGGCAAGTCCCGTGATGTGGTCGCTGTGACCCGTTACGAGCCGGCCGTTTCCAGGTTGTCGTAATCGGGGTTTTCTCAAGGGGATTCTTCAGCACGCGGCTCGATCGCTCGTCCCGCCTCGTCGCGCGGGCCGCCAGCTCGCAGATCCAAATCTTGTACAAGCCACTTCAGCAACGTTTCATCCGACATGGCATTTCTGAAAATCCCGCCATGGTCCGCACCTTGCCACACCGTCTCCACCACATCAACGCCAAATCGCTTGGCTGAAGTTACCGTCTCCTGCTGCTCCTTCCGCATATAGTCCTCCGCGCCGACGAATACCCACACGGGAATCTTGGGGTAGTGACGCAGCGACCAGGGATGGCAGACGCCAGCGATCACGGCCGATTTTGCAAATAGATTGGGCTCGAACGACGGCAACTCCCAGGCACCTGACCCGCCCATACTGAATCCGATGACGGAACGTTGCCGGGTATCCACGCGATAGAGCGTGCTGATTTCGCGAACCACCTCGCCAAGCTGCTTCCAGTTCCAATTCTGGTGGTGCGGGCCATCCGGTGAGGGAGGGCAGAGTGGCGCAACGACGATCGCGGGCAGTTCGGTGAGTCTCCGTATTGACTTGCGCAGCGTTTCGGGCTTGGGCGTACCGCCACCGTGGAGGAAGAGAATCATCGGCCACTTGCGCGTTTCATCGAGCTGGTAATCGTCAGGGACCGATACGAGGCAGCGATATCGTAGCTTCGTCGTATAACTTCTTTCCACGCTATGCTCGCTGGCATCCGCAGCTCGTACCGGCACGTTGCCCAACGCAAGGTGATTGACCACAACCACGACCAGGAGCACGAGGAAGTGTGAGGTCTTACAGCCGAGTTGATCGAACTGGTTGGAACGGTGTGCTGGCACGGTTGGACTCCAGAGTGAATCGAAATTCTTACGCAATCTTACGCAGTGGGGTCGCATGGTGAATGCGAACGTGCCTGGCAGCCGGAATGCTGCCGATCCTGTTCGGCCCTGTTTTGCCGGCCCATTGTAGCCCGAAAGCAGACGAACCGCATGCAATTTGCCTTCGCAACGCTTATCATGACGGTATGAACAAGAATCATCCTGACACGACAGCGGATCGCCGGAGATTTCTCACGACCGCCGCGGCAGGTGCGGTGCTCGGGCCATCGACGCTAGTGATCGAAGGACGCCGGGTGCGCGCAGCCGAGGCAGCTCGCACGCCCAACCTCGTCCGCGGCGAAGTGCTGCAGACGTCGGGGACCTTGTCCATGGCCGAGCGGCGTCTGTGGAGGCGGGCCTGCCGGGGTCGCCGCGGCCCTGGCTGCGGCACGGGCTGGTGCGAGTGTCCGGCTGGTTGAATTGGCCGGATGCCTGGGCGGCGTGTGGACTGCCGGGCTGCTGACAAAGATCCTCGATTCCAGCAACAAGTCCGGCATTATGGCTGAACTCCTGGCCGCGTTCGCCAAGCGTGGGAGTCATGTTGCACGCGATACCAGCGGTACGGTTTACGATCCGGAAGTTGCCAAGCTGGTGCTCGAAGAACTGCTCGTCGAAGCCGGCGTGAAAATCCTCTTGCATACACGTGTCGTTGGTGCGATTACTGATCAACAGAATCGGCTTGTCGCGATTCTTACCGAGTCAAAATCTGGGCGTCAGGCGTGGGTCGCGGAGCGGTTCGTCGACTGCACCGGCGATGGCGATCTAGCGGCACAGGCAGGTTGCCAATTCGATGTTGGCGTCGGCGCGGATTGCACTTGCCAGCCCATGTCGATGCTGGCGCTCTTGACCGGAGTCGACCCGCACGCTGTGCGGGAGTTTATTCGCGAAACCGGTTCGGCCGCCAAGCGGCGGTTCCTGCACCTGATGGAAGACGCAGGGATCAGCCCGTCGTACCGGGCTCCCACATTGCGGCACTTGCATAGCGGTATCTATTCGATCATGACGAACCACGAGTACGGGGTGTCGGCATTTGACAACGCAGCCGTCAGCGAGGCCACGATTCGTGCCCGACGCGAGATTCACGACATCGTTGATGGATTGCGAAGACTCGGCGGTGCCTGGCAAGAGATTGCGGTCGTGGCAACCGCGGAACAAATCGGCGTTCGAGAAGGGCGCCGGATTCGAGGTCGGTATCAGATCACAGCGAACGACTTGGCGTCCGGGTTGCGTCACAAGGAAGCCGTGTGCCGCGCGACGTTTCCGATCGACGTGCACGCGCTCTCCGCATCCGGCAACCTGGAGATCGACCAGACCTTTAAGAAGGGCGGACTGAAGCCGTACGATGTTCCCTATCCGGCACTGATTGCGGCGGATGTCGACGGGTTACTCTTGGCGGGTCGCTGCATCAGTGGTGATTTCGTTGCCCATTCGAGCTATCGCGTCACCGGAAATGCCGTCGCCATGGGCGAAGCCGCGGGGCGCGCAGCGGCGACGTCGGCCCTGCAGGCCGTGCTTCCGCACGAACTGACCTGGGAGCGAATTCAGGCCGCGACGTCGAGTTCCTGAACCGCCAGGCCCGGTCGTCGGTATCGTTCATGGCAGGAATAGCGGGACGGCCCATTTGCCAACGGAAATCGTTTCTCCCTGTTGACAGTCCTTTTGGTACAGCGTGCAGAAGTTTGCCGTCGACATTGGGTTGAAAAGCCGGACTTCCGGCGTGCCGACCTTCCTGAAGCCTTGTCGTAGCAGCTCAGCCGAACACGAGTCCCGGTTTCGGTCGGGTGCGGGGGTGAGAAACCACACCGTACCGCCACGGTCGCAGGTCAATTGCTTGTTTCCGTCGAGCGGAATTCGGAGCAGGCGGACGTCGCGCAGTGGTTGGACCGTCGCCGCGGCAGTGTAGGCGCGGTCGGTGAAGAGTGTCACACCTTTGGTGAAGCCTTCGCTATCGAACTTCGCGGTGCTCAGCGCGCCAGGCTGCTGCCGGCGGAGTGTCTCGCCATCGGCATTGTCGCGGACGGGTGCGGGCTGCTTCTCACGTCCGCCGGAGGCTTCGCTGACAAGCTGCCGCAGTCGGACGGCAGCGCTGGTTGGCTTGCCCGCCGCGACATCCTCTTCACGGAAGGTTGCCATCAGGATGTGGCGGGCGTCGGTGCGGCTGAAGTCGTAGATCACGCGAATCACGCCGTCGTCGGCCTGTTGCCCGTCAGGGTACGAAACACCGCTCCGCTGGTCCAGCAGCAATCCACCGGACCATGTCTCCCCGTCGTCGCTTGACACAAACGCGGTCAGGTGCGATCTGCCGGTGGGCTGGTCGATGAGGCCGTGCTTGACCAACAGCAGGTTACCGGACTTGAGGCGTCGGATAAAGAAACGGGCGGACGGATGCACAATGACCGACGGCGTGAGATCGGGCCACGTGGCTCCACGATCCAGGGAAATGCTTTCGCCGATGCCATATCGCGTCCGCGCAAGCAGCCACAGCGATTTGTCGTTACGTTCAACAATGATATGCTCGTCAAACGCGCGGACGTCCGGTGGGACATTGCAGGCACCTCGAAGCGTCCAGGTGCGGCCCTGATCCGTGGAGACAATCATCCGCGCGCTGGAGTCCGTGGCCCGCCAGGTGGATGCCGGCAGAACCCATTCGCCGGTCTTGAGCACCACCGGCTTACACATCATCACGCCGTCTGTGAGTCGTCGCGGCGGGCTCCACTGTGGTTGTTCCCTATCAGGGGTGTCGGTATGCACACACCAGACGCCCGCGACCGATCCGTCGTGACCGGCAGCCTGCGCCCAAAAGACATAGAGACGTCCGGTCGGCGCCATCCAGAGTTCCGGATCGAAGGCCCGAACGGGTCCGGGGCCGTCAGGATCGACGACCAGCACCTCGCGCCATGATTTCCCGTCGTCCCCACTGGTCGAAACGACGACGTAGTTGTTGTGATCTTCGCTCGGCGTAACGCCCGCGTACCAGTCCGCCCAGAGTCGCCCATTTGGAGCCACGGCCATGCTGGGGATGCCTTGGAATGCCCGGTTCGTCGTCGCATGATCCGGCAGCTTGGGAGGGCCAACGTGGGTTGGCGAAACCAAAAAAGGCTCGGGCAGCTTCAACGACGACAACGTGGTGTGGAGTTGTGCGACCGCGGCCGGATCTTCCGGAAGTGGCTTGTCATGAAACGCCGGCAGCAGGTGTTCCCAAACCAGGTCGAGTTGCTGTTGCATGTTGCGGGTCTTGGCGGTGATGGCGATCACGGCGTCCTGACTTGGCAGGACGATGCAGAACTGGCCGTCTTTGCCGTCGCCCCGATAGGCGCCGTGCCGGCACCGCCAGAATTGAAAACCATAGCCTTCCCGCCAATCGGGGTTCCCACCGCTCGGTGCTTGAGCGTTCTCGACCTGCTTGCTCGTTGCCTGGGCGATCCAGTCGGCGGGGATCAGCTGCTGGCCGTTCCACTGACCCTTTTGTAAATACAGTTGCCCGAACTTCGCGATGTCTTCGGTGTGGAGGTATAACCCGTAGCCGCCGAGCGCGATCCCTTGGGGACTCGTTTCCCAAGTCGGCTTTACGATCCCCAGCGGATCAAACAGTCTCGGCTGCAAGTAATCAACCAGGTTCTGGCCCGTCACTTTCTGGACTATGGCGGACTGCATGTACGTCGCCGGTGTGTTGTACCGAAACGTCGAACCGGGTGTGTGTGGCACGGGATGAGCCAGGAATTGTCGAGTCCAGACACCATCGGAGGTCAGGCGGGGCTGGTTGGCGTGCCCAGTCGACATGGTCAGCAGGTCGCGGACCCGCATCGCTTTCAGTTTCTCAGTCGGGTTGGCCGGAGCATCGTCCGGAAAAAAACTGAGCACGTTGTCGTCGATCTGCAGCTTGCCTTCCGAGATCGCCAATCCCACGGCCGTCGAGGTGAAGCTCTTGCTGAGCGACCAGAGGATGTGCGGCTTCTCTGCGGACTCCGGAGCCCACCAGCCTTCGGCGACCACGTTTCCGTGCCGCACGAGCATCAGGCTGTGCATCGACTCGACTTCCTCGTTGGCGGCCTCAACGAAGGCACGAATCTGTGCCGAAGAGACACCCTGTGACTCCGGGGCGCTGCGCGGCAAGGCGTCCGCCGCACCGGCGCCGCGCAACGTGACCAGCAGCGACAGCATAACGAGCGACGAGCGAATTCGATCGTCGGCCATGAAGCCAATCATTCTCTTCCACCTTTCAAGCAGGACTGCGCGTCGTTTAATCGCGTCAGTCTACCATGGCGGAGCGACGGATACCGCAGGGGGAGACGCGGGGGAAATTGGATTCTCGCGGCCGGCTACTTGCCGCGGCACCACGACATGCGGAGGGAAAAGTCCTGCTGAAATGCTGGCCGCCAGCGGCTGACCGACTCTCGAGGATCGTTCCTTGCGGAATGATCATCCCGGAACCAGCCTGACGGTGACCGACGGTACTGTCCTCCCCAGCCCGGTCGTGTCGGATCCGCGGGATCGTTGCCTCCCTGCGGCAAAAAGAAGAACCATGACGGTGTGTCGCCCTCTTTCAGGCAACCGTGTGGATTTGGAGCCGTCCACGTTTGGACCGGGTAAAGCGCTCCCAGCGGGCCCGCATTGCGGATGTGCTCGTCGATCCACTTGCGACTGGTCAGCGCCTCATCTCCGGTGAGGTACATGCCCCGAAACACCGCTTCGCGTTTGTCGCGCCCTCGAGGCGCTTTGCTGAGGATATAGAACATGCCGGGGAATTCTTCTCCCATCCAGTCGGCGAGACCGTCTTGATCGGCGATGTCATACACGCGGAAGCGTGCGACGAATTCTGCCAAACCGGCGCCGCCTCGATCGGCGCGGACACGCCACAACGCCTGGGCTAGATCGGTTTGGCCACCCCAGATGGCAATGTTCAGTGGCCGCTTCGGAGTTCCGGCATCCACTTGTGCGATGATCCACCGCGACCCTTCCGTATCGTGTTCCGGGCCGATGTGGTCGCGCCCACGGCGCGGATTGCCCGTCTTGACGACGTTCAGCAGGGCGTTCGCCGTTGGCCAGCCGACATCGTGTTCGATCAGATTCGGCCTCACTTGCCCGAATGCCGTGACGATTTCGCGAATCAAATCAGGTCGCGTTACGGCCCGCTCTAATTCACCGGGAGTTCCGGCTGCCGACGCCACAAGTCCCTCAATCAGGAACTTGTTCGAATAAACCATCAAGCGGATCATCGACTGGTGGTCATCCGGATCGCCGCCAATATCGGTCAAGACCAATAACCGCGGACGTGTCGCCGCAGGGGGAGCGGCATTGGCGGGGAGTGATGACAGAATGATCACGAGGCCTAAGAAACCGACCGTGAGTCGGCGACAACGTTGGGACTGGCTCGTTTTTCGCAGCCCAGCCGATCGGGCAGGGAACCTGGGCTTGTCGGCAAGAAAGGTGCCTAGCCCTGTTGCGCGGCATGTCCCTGTTACCTGGTAAGCGCTGCTGAATCGGGCTCGATCATTTAGGGAGCACAGAAGTCGAAAAAATGGAAGCTTGAACATGCGAGAAATCCAGATCAATTGTGATACCGGCGGAGCGTGCCGACGGACCATGTTGTGAAAGGGGGGATAGCGGATCCGATGGACGCGACTCCAGCGCCCGTCACGTGTCGCTGCGGCGAACCGGAGTTGCGTACCGCGCCAACTCATGGTTCCCGTTCAGGGCCGGCGGGTTGGAGTGCAGTCGCCAGCTTGGGTGTGTCGAGCGAACGGGTGATGCGATACACACCGGCCGGACCGTTAGGATGGCCGGCGTAAATGAAGATGTGCTGCACGCCACTTTCAGTGTCGACGACGGCCCCGGCGGGATGAAAACCGTCTGCCGTCGAATAAAACCGACCCGTGCGAGCCATCAGGCGGCATTCACGGCGCCATTGTCCCAGGTTCCAATCTTCCGGAGCCATACTCCATAGCCAAAGCTCCATGTGATGGCGTTCTGATCGCACGATCTCCAGGCGGCGGGTTACCGGATTAAAGCTCAAGTCAACCGTGTCCACCAGGCGCGGATCCTGCAGATTGGTGGCAACTACGACCGGGGTCTGTGTCGGAAGCCAACTCATCTGCCGA
>JAUIHJ010000035.1 GCA_030432015.1 bacterium | reverse complement strand
CGCGTCGGCTCCTGTGGGCGGCGACGCGATCGGCGACGCGTCTGGACCGACAAACCTTAGCGTCGCATAGTCTTCATGGGCATGAAAATCGGGTGACGCTTTGGACTTCAACGGCGCCATCGTCGATAACTCCGGTTGCGGCCGCCCGTCAGTGTAGTCGTACCGGCAGAGAGCGAATCGCCATCGTTCCTCGGCGCGAGGACGCCCGCCGGTCCGCAGGAGATCGGTCCAGGGAATCCGCCCTTCGACCGACCAGCCGCGATCCTGGTCATCGTGCTGGTTCAGCGTCCCTCGTCGAACGACTTGGGTTTCCAAGTGAAATCGTCCTTGCTTGACCAAGGTCTCAAATTCGCTCAAGTTGCGACGAGGCAGAAACACATCCATGATCGTGCCGGCGGCCGAGACATGGAATTCGTAGTAGCCAGACTTGTCGGTAGCCGGCTTGAGAAAAATCTCGAAGACGTCGTTGAACCAGGTTTTGCCATCGTGCTCGGTGATGTCCGCAAAGAGGTCGATGTCCTCCATCTCGGCAAAGAAGTACAGGAAATGGCGATCCCACAAGAGTCGCGCCTGCGTCGGGCGTATGGGCTGCGGCACGGCCTCCCGTCGCCACGGTTGGTAAAAATCATCGAGTTGATCGGCGAGTTGCCAAGCCGGCTCGTCGGCCTGTCCGTCGATCACCAGCGGATGGGCGGTCCAACGGCATTCAAAGTCTCGCGGCGGTTGCTGGGCCAGCGAAAGCTCCGCGGCAAGATTTCCGGACAAAACGCAGACAAACGTCACGGCGATGTGGCATAATGGTCGCATGGTGATGAAGACGCAAGTTTGATGGTGAGTGGTTGCCCTGCGAAACGCCATGTGTTTCCGGATGAGCCAGACGACGCTGATACATCGGCGCCGTCAAACGGTTCCTCGAACATGGCGTCCGTTCGCGGCGACGCGCCACGCACGGCCCGATGTGTCTTAAACATACCAGACCCTGCCCCGCCCACAGCATCATGCCCAATTTTTCACGTCATATGATGAATCACCTCGTTCGCACGCCGTGGCTGAAGCGGTGCACCCTCGTGATTGGCGCAGCGTTGCTTGGAAACGTCCCGCTGCACAGCGCAGAGACGTCCTTCGAGCGCGACGTGCGGCCAATCTTGCAGCAACGCTGTTTCGCCTGCCATGGGGCGCTCAAACAAGAGGCCGAATTGCGTGTCGACACCGTGTCAGCGATGCTCGCTGGCGGCGATAGCGGCGCGGCCCTGGAACGCGGCAGCCCGCAAACAAGCATCCTCGTTGAACGCATCTCAGCGACCGACGAATTCGAGCGGATGCCACCGGAAGGCGAACCATTGACGGCGGACGAAATCGCACGCATTCGAACGTGGATCGATCAGGGCGCTGTCGCGCCGGCCATCGAAGTGCCGGAGGCCGATCCGAGTTTGCACTGGGCCTTCCAGACGCCACAACGGCCGGATGTCCCCAGCGTTGACGCGAAACGGGTTCGGAATCCAATTGATGCCTTGATTGCGGCCCAGCGCGATCAGCGTGGGCTGACACCGGTCGATGAGGTCGCGCCGAGCCTCCTGCTGCGGCGACTCTACCTGGATCTGATCGGCCTCCCCCCCACACGCAAGCAGCAACAGCAGTTTCTCGCTGATCCGCGGGCAACGGCCTACGAGGACATCGTCGAGGAACTCTTGCTCAGCCCTCACCACGGTGAACGCTGGGGTCGACATTGGATGGACGTCTGGCGGTATTCCGACTGGTATGGCCTGGGAAAGCAACTCCGCAACAGTCAGAAGCATATCTGGCATTGGCGAGATTGGATTGTCGAATCGCTCAACCAGGATAAGGGCTACGACCAGATGGTCCGGGAGATGTTGGCCGCCGACGAATTCAGCCCCACCGATCACGATGCCTTACGCGCGACCGGATTCTTGGCCAGAAACTATTATCTCTTCAACCGCACGACGTGGCTGGACAATACGGTCGAACACACATCCAAGTCGTTGCTCGGGCTGACCCTGAATTGTGCGAAATGTCACGACCATAAATTCGATCCCTTGCTCCAGGAAGATTACTATCGTATGCGGGCCGTGTTTGAACCGCACCAGGTACGCCTGGACCCCGTTCCGGGCGAAATCGACTTGGAAAAGGATGGGCTACCACGCGTCTTCGACGCGCATCTCGACGAACCAACGTACATCCACCTGCGGGGCGATGCCAAGAACCCGGATACCAGTCGGCCGATTGCACCCGGGGCTCCGGCGCTGCTGGCCGGAAATGCGCCATCGCCGACACGCGTGATGTTGCCATTGGTGGCCCATCGGCCCGAATTGCAACCGTTCGTGCTTGAGGATCATTTACGGAACACGGCTGCCAAGATCGAAACCCTGTCGCAAGCGGTCGCCGAGGCCGAGCAGCAACTGGCCAAGGCTCGCGCCGCACAGGCAGACAGAGCAGCTCGCGCCGCCCGTCTCGCCACAGACGGCGACCCCGACAAACCGCCCACCGCTCCGTCTTTGGCTGGCCCAGTCCTGCACGACACGTTTGACGCCTTGGATACAACGGTTTGGGAGACCGGGCCGGGAACTTGGACCTACGCCGATGGGCGACTTGTTCAAACCGAAACGGGGGCCACGCGGCGCTACCTCAGGACGCGCGCCCCACACCCGCAGGATTTTGTCGCAAAACTCGCTTTCAAGACAACCGGCGGCGACAAGTGGCGATCGGTCGGTGTCTGCTTTGACGTCACCGAGGGGCGAGAAAAGCTGGTTTACATGAGCGCCGTTGCGGGCGGCTCGAAACTGCAGCTTTCCTACAAGACAGGACCGAGCCACACCTACCCGGACAACGGCCGGCAAGCTCGACCGGTCATGCTCAACACGCGATACGAACTCGAGATTTCCGTGCGCGGCACGCTCGTCAACGTCGCCATCGATGGCAAGCACGCACTCGCCTTCAACCTGCCCGTAGCCCGTGAAGCGGGACAAATGGACCTGATTGCATTTGATGCCGCAGCGGAATTCCACGAGTTCGATGTTCGCCCCCTCGCGCCAGAAGTCGTCCTGGTTGCCGCCGGAACTGGGGCGCCCACCGCGCTGACGGTCGACCATGCTGCGGCGGCGTTGACAACGGCCCGCTTGCGCCTTGCGGCGGCAGTGTTACAACCTGAGGCCCTGCGCACCGCGCACGCCGCCGACCTGGCCAAGGGCCAACGACCGTCCGCCGCGGGGGCACCGGCGAGCGACGATCTGCGGCAACGGATCCGGGCCGCAGCGCTCGCGGCGCGAAAACTTGAGGCCGCCACCGCCGAGGCCAGGGTGGCCGAACTTTCCGCCAAGTTGGCAGCAAGCGAAGCAGCGAGCGAGAAGGCAAAATTAGAAAAAGAACTCGCGCAGGCCCGCCAGCAATTCGCATCCGCCACCGAAAAGGTAAGCCAGCCGGGCGACCAGTACACTTCAATTCGTGCGGCACAGAAGGCAGCGGAAGGTCCCGACGAAACGGAGCAGTCACGCCACGCATCGTTTCCCGTGGCGAGTTCGGGGCGTCGCTCCGCACTGGCAACCTGGATCACGCGGCGCGACAACCCGCTGACCGCGCGCGTTGCCGTGAATCACATCTGGTCGCGGCACTTCGGACAACCGCTGGTCGAATCGGTCTTCGACTTTGGACGTCGATCGCCAGCGCCGCCGCAGCAAGCACTCCTCGATTGGCTGGCCGTGGAACTGATGGAAAACAACTGGAGTCAACGCCACATCCATCGGCTGATCGTGACGTCGCAAACCTATCGGCTCGCGACATCCGGCGCCGCGGCCGGTTCACACGAACATCAGATCGATCCGGAGAACCAATATTATTGGCGTCGCACGCCGGTCCGCATGGAGTCGCAGGTCATCCGGGATAGCCTGCTGCACCTGGCCGGCGCACTGGATCTCACCCTGGGAGGTCCTTCATTGGCAGCTCAAGCCAATGGAACGGACTTTCGACGCAGCTTGTACTTCAAGCATTCGCGAGACGATGCCAACCCGTTTCTGTCCACATTTGACGACGCAAACATCCTGGCATGCTATCGGCGCAGCGAGAGCATTGTGCCCCAACAAGCGCTGGCGTTAGCCAATAGCAAACTGGCCCTTGAGATGGCCCGGCGGATCCCCAGCACATTCGGCAACCTGGATGACGGGGCGTTTGTAACCGTTGCCTTCGAGACGCTGTTATGCCGGTTGCCAACGGATCAGGAGCGTGCCGCCTGCAGCCAGACGCTGGCGGACCTGCTGGCGGCGGCAACCGATCAAAATCTTCCAGAACCGGCACAGCGAGCGCGGGCGAACTTGATTCACGCGCTCTTGAACCATAATGACTTCATCACAGTCCGCTAGCGCGGACCGGCATTTCGCGAAGACACCCGTTCAGCAGTTATCACGAGAAATGACCATGAAAAGACTTCACGGAGACAACGAGGTGCAGTCGCGGCGTCGTTTTCTGGGAGGGCTGAGCGCCGGAATATCCGGGCTCGCATTGCAGTCGCTGCTCCAGGGGACTTCGCAGGCCGACGAGACCTGGCAGCCGCCGGATGGGAAGCCTCACTTCGCACCCCGTGCGAAAAGCGTGATTTGGCTCTTCATGCGGGGCGGTGTCAGCCACATGGAGAGCTTCGACCCCAAGCCGGCGTTGACCAGGTATGCCGGCAAGACGATTGCGGAAACCCCCTACGGGAAAGTTCAAGATCCGGAGAAATTGAAACGTGTGCGAGTCGTTGTCGTGAACGACGCCAACGGACAGCAACGCAATGTTATTTTTCCGCTCCAAGTCGGCTTCCAGAAATATGGACAAAGCGGCATCGAGGTCAGCGATTTCTTCCCGCATATCGGCAGTTGCATCGACGACATTGCTGTTATCCGTTCCATGTGGACCACCGACGACAACCACGGCGCGCAGGTACAATTCCATTCGGGCCGCCATACCCTCGATGGACGATTCCCAACCATCGGGGCCTGGGTGAATTACGGGCTTGGTTCGCTGAATGACAACTTGCCGCAGTTTGTCAGCATGGGTCCGAGATTTTTTGACCGCCGCGACGGCCACTATTTGGGTCCGGCCTACGATGCTGTGCCGCTGAAGATTGACCCGGCCAATCCGCTGCCGTATGCCCGCCCCGAGCTGGACGTGACAGCACGGGAACAGCAACTGGAGTTTGGCCTGATCAGCCAATTGAACCGGCTCAATGCGCTTACCTATCCGCACGACAACGCCCTGCGAGCTCGCATCAAGTCCTATGAACTTGCCTATCGCATGCAAACCGCGGTGCCCAAACTGATCGACTTCACTGGCGAGACGGCTTCGACACAAGCCCTGTACGGGCTGGACGATGCCAAGACCAAGCCGTTTGGCATGCAGCTGCTAGCAGCGCGGCGGTTTGTCGAGCGGGGTGTGCGGTTCGTTCAGATCATGCACGGCGGTGGCGCCGCCGGCGCATGGGACGCGCACTCGAAATTGAAGTCAAATCACACGAAACTCGCCGGCGAAGTCGATCGGCCCATTGCCGGGCTGTTGAACGATCTCAAGCTGCGCGGGTTGCTCGATGAGACCATTGTGGTATTCGCCACGGAGTTCGGCCGCACTCCGGGTTCGCAGAGCAGTGACGGTCGCGACCATCATCCGCACGGCTTTTCCGTGTGGATGGCGGGAGGTGGACTCAAGGGCGGCATTGCCCATGGCACCACCGACGAGATCGGCTTTCATGCGGACGAGGATCCGCATTATGTGACCGACGTTCACGCAACGCTGATGCAGCAATTGGGGTTGGACGCCCGACGTCTGGAAGTTCCCGGTCAAAAGCGGCTGGAAATTGACTTCGGTACCCCAATTCGGCAGATTATCGCCTGATCTTGCTGCTTGAGCTGCACGGGTTGGTATTTCGCCTCCCGACAGATTCCGCTACGATCCCGCCGCAAATCTCGTAAGCTCGTCGTCACCGACCGCAATTGGTGGACGAGGAGAGCGAAATCCCGGTTCAGGATCACTTCAAGGAATCGATCGATGCGTGTACCAAAGAACCTCGGTGCGTTCGCCGCCGCGTTAGCTTGCCTCAACCTGGTAATGCCGCTGCAGATGGTGCAGGCCGCCGGCCAAAGCGGGACGACCGGCACCACGGCCACCCAAGCAACCTCCACGTCCCCGCGAGTCGCCCCGCGGCCGGTAACCCGGGACCTGAAGTTGGGTCCGACGCGTGAATTACGCGGCCAACTGGTCGACAAGAACGGCGTCCGGCTCGCCAAACGGATCGTCGTGGCGGTGCATGCGGATAAGACCAGCATGGAAACGGTCACTGACGCGAACGGCCGGTTTCGCTTTCCGCAGGCCAAACCAGGTACCTATCAGGTGGCCAGCCAACAAAGTTATCAGGTGTGCCGCTGCTGGGTGGCCAACACAGCGCCACCGGTGGCTGCCGAACAGTTGCTGTTGGTTGAAGGGGATCTGACGCTACGTGGTCAGCGCCCGATCGGTGAATTGCTTTCCGGCCCAGTCTTGATCGGCCTGATCATCGCGGCCGCCATTATTATCCCGATCGCGGTTCACAACTCGCAGAAGTCCGCCAGCTAGCCCGCCCCCCCAGGCTTGCAACGATCTGCGGAATTCTTGATGTGTACTCGAACCCTGCCTCCACGGACTGACACCGCGGTAGATCATTCGACACTATGAATTATGACGTTTCCGAACCGCCGGCGGACGGCATGCGGCAACAGACCATGACAAATGGGCGGCGGTTGGCCCATTTGCTGTTGATGGCGTGGGCGGTAACTTTCGTCGGCGGCTGCGGGCGAGGCGTGCTGTACGACGCCAGCAACCTACCGCCACAATTCTTGGCACCGCACACCAGCAGCTTGCAGAACGTCGACCTGTCGCAGTTGGCGAGAACGGTCGGCGACACCGAATCGTTGTATCCTGGCGACATCATCGAAGTGTCGATTGCGACCGGATTGGAAGCAGAGAAGACCCCCTCCTGGCGGATGCGAATTGGCGAGGACGGGGCCGTTGATGTGCCTCTGGTCGGCAAGGTCCAAGTTGCCGGGATGACGGTCACACAAGCGGAACACTTGATCCGCGACGAGAGCATTCGCCGTGGCAAGTTTGTGGCACCGAACGTCTCGGTGTTGCTGGCCAAACGCCGATCACATCGCGTTACGGTCGTGGGCGCGGTCGAGAAACCGAACACGTACGAGATCTCCGCCACCAGCAGCGATGTCCTGTCCGCGATCGTCCAAGCGGGTGGCCTCACCGAGAGTGCGGGCACCGTCGTCGAGGTGAAGCACCCACCAACCCCCATTCCCTTGGCCTATGAACCGGCGGGTCCTGGTGCCGAACTAGCCAGCATGGGCAATGACCAATTCGGAAACCGCCCGCAGCCGCCACAACGGTTCGCGCCGCCGCGAACCGTCCGCATCGACCTCGAGAACCCGACCACGGCGGCGTCCCACGATCTACAATTGCAGGACGGCTCGACCGTCATGGTCCGAAAGAAGCCCAAGCGGTTCATTCACGTCATCGGCCTGGTCAACAAAGCAGACCAGTTCGAAATTCCGGAAGGTCACGAATTGCGTCTCCTGGACGGTATTGCACTGGCCGGCGGCCGCACACTTTCGATCGCTGACAAGGTCCATATCATTCGCCAGATTCCCAACCAGCCGGAGCCCGTGGTCATCCAGGCGTCGGTCTCCAACGCCAAGCGGGATACCTCGTCCAACATTCGGCTCGCCGCCGGTGATGTCATCAGCGTGGAAGAGACGCCGACCACGTTTGTCGTTGGCACGATACGTGAATTTGTCGGATTCGGCTTCTCTGCCGCGATACCCGGTTTGTAAGTCCTCCCCTCGGCTCCGCAGCGAGGGAGCAGACGTTTTAGGCCTCCTCACGAGGCTCGCTCAGCAACAAGCGCCCAGCCCATGACCCCACATCCGCAGCCGCACCACGATCCGCATTCGCACCACGATCAGGCCGGCGATTCAACGGCTGACCTGGTTCATTCCGCCATGCGATTCATGCGCGTGTTACGTCACCGCAAACTCTACGTGATCACAGCGGTGGCAGTGGCGGGGATGCTCGGCGCATTTCACTATTTCACGGCGCCCCGAATTTACTGCGCAACGGCGTCCCTCCTGGTCACGCAAACCGGCAGCGACATCACCAACACGTCGATGAATGGCGACGGCGGCCAGAATCTGATCCCGACCTACGAACGCTTATTCACCAGCGCGGTCGTGCTTGACGGCGCCCTGCAGCGAATTGCCAAAATGCCGCCGGAAGTCCGCGTAGACTTTGCCGGGGTTGGGTCGGCTGAAGGTCTGAAATCGGTCCTTCGCGGGAACCTCACGGCCCAGGCCGTGCGGCGTACGAACATCATCGGCCTGACCTACAAATCCAAGTCTGCTGCCGCTGCCAAGGCGAGCCTCACGGCGATCATGGAATCGTACACGGAGTTCATGGAGAAGAACCACAAGAGCGCCTCGGTTGAGGTCGCCGATGTGCTCCGCGTCCAATTGGAAAAGAAAGAGGGCGAATTACAGGCCAAACAAGCCGAGTTGCTGGTTCTCAAGAACTCTGCTGGCGTGGTCATCCATGATGGTACGAACTATGTGCATCCGATCGTCGAACGGGCGATCCGGATGAATGAGACGCTGATCGATGTCCGCAAAAAGCGACTGCAATACGAAGGCTCCCTAATTGCCGTGCGGGCCGCGGTCCGCAACGGGGGCGACCTCCGCCATCACCTGATCAGCGTGGAACCGGTGGTCGGACGCGAGCTGATCATGAGCGCCCTGGGGCTGAACCAGCACCACGCGCAAGCCGCCAGCGGCATCGAACAAAAACTGTTGCAAGACCGTGCAAAACTGGATTCACTGAAAGGCCATTATGGCCCGACGCATCCGCAAATCCTCGAAGTCCAGAAGAACATCGCCAACTCCGAACAATACCTGGCCCAGTACCAAGGAAAGATTGACGGACGCCTCGATCAGCTTCAAGGTCGAGCGTTGGGTCCCATGCTGACGGCCATGGTCGAAGAGAAAATCGCTGAAACGCTGGCCAACGAACGTCAATTAGAACAGCAGTACAAACTGGCCGAAGCGGAAGCCATTCATCTCAATGGAAACGTCGCCAAGCTGCAGATCGTTGAAAACGAAATCCAACGCTTGCTAAGCTGGCAAGACACGTTGATGGATCAGTTGGCCAGCACCGACTTGCAGCAGAATGTCGGGTACGTTCGCGTCGCCATCGTCAGTGATCCGGTCGCCTCGAACAACCCAATTTCACCTCGCCGATCCATGATTGCCATCTTGTCGCTGATGAGCGGCCTGGCGATCGGCGGGGGCATCGTGTACCTGATGGACCTCATGGACGACCGGTTTCGTTCGCCCGAGGAACTTCAGGAGCAGATTCGCGTGCCGGTCCTGGCCATGGTGCGTCAACTTCCGCCCACCACGGTGGATGCCCCACTGCACGTCCAGACTGCGCGCGACTCGGTCGAAGCCGAAGCGTTTCGCACCCTGCGAACGACCCTGGCCTTCTCGCATGAGGATCGTCAGCGGATCGGGGTAACCAGTTCCGAACCAGGCGACGGGAAGACCACGGTCTTGGCGAATCTGGCTGCTTCGATCGCCCAGGGCGGCAAGCGGACGTTGCTGATCGACGCGGACTTGCGGAAACCAGGTTTGTCCAAACTATTCCAGATTCGCAAGTGCGACGGTCTCTCCAATATCCTGCGTTCCCGGGATGATATCGAGGCCGCCTGCCGTGCCACGATCCGACCGACTTCGGTTGAAAATCTCGAGATCATTCCCTGCGGACCTCGGCCGGCCGACCCCGGCGAAGCACTCAGTTCGACACGCTTCATGGATGTCATTGCCTGGGCAGAGACACACTACGACCAGGTGCTGATCGATTGCCCGCCGGTGATGGCGGCCAGTGACGCCGCCATTGTGGGACGCATCGTGGACGGCATGATGCTGGTCGTCCAACCGCAAAAGAACCACCGCCGCCTGGTCATCCGCGCAGCCGAACACCTGACGACCGCGGGTGTCAACTTGATCGGCATCGTGGCCAATCGAGTTACCGATGATTCAGGTGGGTATGGCGGCTACGGTTATGGCTATGGATACGGCCTCGGTTATGGATATGGCGAGGACGAGGAAGACGACGAGCGTGATGACGCGCATCATGAGCAGGGGCAAGCCGGCCCCGCCGTACCGCGACGCGCCGCCTAAATGACCGAGTGCAACTCGGCGCCAATCCGGGACCGGCGCGCTATTCTCCGCCCATTCGATTCAACTGCGGAAAAACGGCCGGTCGGCGAAAAAGGTGCCGGACCCGCGGACGGGGTGTGCGCTGCTGAATCGCGCTCGGCCATTTCGGCAAAAACCGTGTCCGGCGATCGCAGCATCGGACGAAACGCCCACATCATTCTCGCGCCGCAATCCCAGCTACGATTTGCTACGCCTGGCCGTACCCCTGCGGATGATCACGATGCCACCGCCAGGCGGTCTCAACGATCTCATCCAGGTCGACGTAGCGTGGCTCCCAGCCAAGTTGCTGCTTGGCAAGTGACGGATCGGCCACAAGCTCAGGCGGATCTCCGGCCCGCCGCGCCCCTTTGACAGACGGAATCGCATGGCCAGAAATGCGCCGACACGCCTCGACAACCTCGTTGACGCTGTGCCCCTTGCCTGTCCCCAGATTCACTTCCACGCGTTGCATTCCATCGCCGTCGGCAGCGTGCAACGTGCGCATCGCCGCCAGATGGGCCGTGGCCAAATCGTCGACGTGAACATAGTCACGAATGCATGTCCCGTCGGGCGTCGGGTAGTCGTCCCCGAAAATTGTGACGGACTCGCGCTGGCCCAAGGCGACCTGCAGCACGATCGGGATCAGGTGCGATTCCGGGCGATGGTCTTCGCCGATCGATCCGTCGGCGGAAGCCCCGGCCGCGTTAAAGTACCGGAGCGCCGCGTATCGCAGCCCGTAGGCGTGCTGATAGTCCCGTAGCATCTGTTCAATCACCAGCTTGGTGAAGCCATAGGGATTAATTGGCCGTTGCGTTTCCACTTCACGAATCGGCACGGCTTGTGGAATCCCGTAGGTCGCGGTCGTGCTGGAGAAGACGATCTCCCGCACCTCCGCCGCCAGCATTGCCGTCAGCAGGGAGTGCGATGCCACGACATTGTTTTGATAGTACTTGGCAGGATGTTCGACCGATTCCCCAACCGACGCAAAGGCGGCAAAGTGGACAACCGACGTCACCTCCCGCTCTTTCATGATCTGGCTCAGCCGCAGATGATCCGCCAACTCGCCTTCGATCAAACAACCCTCGGGCACGGCAGCACGATGCCCGGCAATGAGATTGTCATAGACCCAGACGTCGTAGCCCTCTTGCATCAACAGCCGCACGGTATGCGATCCGATGTAGCCCGCTCCGCCTATCACAAGAACCGACATCTGCGCGTATCCTCTGTCCTACCGACGTTCGAAACACGGAAGCTAGCACCGGTGGCGTTGTCCGCGAGAACGGGAACGTGCGCGTGACGTCACGCGGTCGACCGGGCGCCGTGGCTGGTCTTTTAGCACATGCGTACTTTCGCTACCATCCCGCCTCGCGATTGAGGGCCAGCTTCACCGTCACCGTTGGCATCGCGGCGAAGGCACTGGATGCCGCAGTTGTACGACAGGCGTACCAGCAGCCCCCAGGTCGCCGGCAAGCGCGGACAGCTGCCAACACCAAGGGTCGGTGAAGTGAGCTGCCGATTTTTGCCCGCCGCCGCCACCCGATCCGTCTCGCCCGAAGGAATCTTCATGCGTCCCTTGTCGAACGCGTTGACCGCCCGTGGCACGAGCCCTGGGGGCGAGCTTCCGCTCCGGCTGATTGACCTCGGCCTATTGGCGGTGATATTCCTCGCCCCGCTGTTTATGGGCGGCCGCGGCCCAATCGGTAAACTGGTCTTCGTCAGCATCGTCGGCCTGACCATGGTCGGTTGGACGGTTGCCCAATGCCGTCAGGCCGCCGGCGGCACATGGCAACGCTCGGGCGTCGCATGGCTGCTCATGGCGGGTGTGACGTTGGTGGTCGCACAGTTGATTCCGCTGCCTCCCAACTTGCTGGCGAGAATCTCGCCGTCGCTCAGCGAACTCCTTCCCTTGTGGACCTCGTCAGGTCCGGCAGCGGTTCACCTGGGTCAGTGGTCGACGGTCTCCTTGACTCCCGAGGCGACGCGCGGCGCGTTGATCGTCTTGGTGGCGTATATCATGCTGTTCCTCCTGGTCGTCCAGCGGATCCAGTCGCTCGATGATGTGGGGCGGATTCTGGGTTGGATCGCCCAGGGCACCGTGGCGTTGGCTGTCCTGGGGCTGCTGCAATTCCTGGTGGGAAATGGCAAGTTCCTGTGGGTCTTCGAGCATCCGTCGCGGGATACGTTTCACAGCGTCAAAGGCCCCTTTCATAATCAGAATCACTTTGCGCACACCTTGGCGCTGGGTATGGGTCCGTTGATTTGGACGTGGCTTCGCGCACCCGCCAAGTCGCTGCAAAAGCACCTCTTCGGCGTAGGCTTGGGGCTTGTCGTCGTGGCGGGATTGCTGACCTTCTCGCGGGGCGGCGTCCTGTCGATTCTGATCGCTGGCGGGGCAACCGTGGCCCTGTACTCCTGGAAGGAGTTGCTCGACAAGCGGACGCTCGCCTTCGCTGGGTTGAGCGGATTGGTCGTGGTCGGAGCGCTGATGATCCACGGGTACGGACCGTTGAGCCGCAAGTTTGCCGCTTTGCGAAATGCGGAGTCGTTGGACGAAGCCGCCGGCGCTCGCGCCGATCTGTGGGCCGCGTTGCTCGAAGGGATTCCGCAGTTCGCGTGGCTGGGGTCGGGGATCGGCAGCCATCGCGACGTCTATCCGCTGTTCATGGAAGAACATTACGGCGTTGAATTTACGCACGGCGAAAACGGTTACTTGCCACTGGCCCTCGAAGGCGGGATTCCGGCTCTGCTGCTGTTGTTAACCGGGATCACAATCTGCTTTTGGTGGTGCTACCGCGCCTTCGTCCTGCCGGCCCCAGCACATATCAACGACACGGTGCCGGAGCGGCCGTCTGCCACTCGCCAGCGTGCACAGCAGCCCGAGTTGCTCGGTGTTGCCGCCTGTACTGGCGCCGTTTTGCCGGGGTTGCTGGTGAGCGTCCTGCATTCCTTCGCGGATTTCGTGTGGTACATCTCGACCTGCATGGCGTTGTCGGTGATCCTCGCCGCCTGTGCCTGCCGGTTACATCAACTGGCGAGGGAACAATCGACGCGAAATACCGAAGGTGACCCGACCAGACAGGCATCGTCACGATACCAGATTCGTCTTCCGCAGCCTGCCTGGGGCGGGATCGCCATGATTGCGGTGGTGGCGACCTTCGGCATGATTCACGACCGTCATCGTTCAGCTCTGGCAGCGCCGCATTGGTATGCCTTCAGGAAGCTCGATCTACCGAATGCCGACAGGATAATCCCGGAGGAAGCGATCGAACGCGACTTGCTCTCTCAGTTCGCTGCTCAGTTGGAGCAGGCTTTGCAGCGCGATCCGGAAAATCCACAGATCAACTTGCGGTACGCGGGTACGTGCCTGCGTCGATTCGAATTGGAACAACGGCATGCCATCAACCCCATGGCGCTCCAACAGATCCGCGAGGCAGCACTGGCTTCCAAGTTCCCGACCAGACAGGCGCAGGAGCAGTGGCTGGCGTTGGCGGTCGGAGAGAACAAGCATCTTCTGGACCTGGCCCTGAAGCATTGTCATCGCGCACTCCGGGGCAGCCCGCTGCAAGGCGATGGATACATCTATCTGGCAGAACTCTGTTTTCTGGAAGGGCCAAGCGCCACAGCAAAAAACGCCTACATCGACCAGGCCTCGCGGGTGCGTCCTAATAGTAGCGGCGTGGCCTTTGTCGTGGGGCTAGAGCGGGCCTTGGTGCATGATGTGGACGGACTGCTCAAGTACGGGCGCAAGGCATTTCGCCAAGACCCACGCGTCCGCCTGATGATCATCGAAAAGTTTTCGCAAATTCTCCCGGGCGAAGTCTTTATTCAGCACTTCCAAGCGGATATCGAGGCCCTACGAAAACTGAAGACCAACTACCAGCGTATCGGCCAGACGGACGATGCGCAGGCCATCGCGCGTCACCTCGCAAGTGAACTCGCAAGCCAACTCATGAACGCAGCAAGCCCCGCCGACCGTCCTGGCAACGCGCGAGTTTGGTTTGAGCTGCAGGGCCTGCATGACTTTCTACAGGACCATCCTGCTGCCTTGCAGTGCGCTCAGCGAGCCGTCGAACTCGATGCCGCAAATTTCGACTACCGAAGCACCCTGGCGAACCTGCTCTTGCAAGGCCAAGACTATTCAGCCGCCATTGACGAGCTGCAGTGGTGCTTGCGTCGCAAACCGGATGACGCGCGGTTGATGGCGCAGCTAACGGAGGCGAATCGTGGACGCCTGCGGCAGCGCACCGCGACTGCGGCACCCTCGGTCAAGCGATTTTAGTGCCTTGTCAACGCGCATCGCTGGCGGCCCGTCCCTCTCCGAGGCGTGCGAACAGGATGGTCAGCCGCCCCTCTTTCGTGTTGACATCGTCGCCCCGGACACCTATATGTTGCCGCGCTGGAAATCGACCCGGCCGGTCTGCTCGGCATCGAGTTGGGCGCGTGTCTTTTTCGGCGGTGATGACTTATTCGTATGACACGGCGGATCACCTGACGATTCCGACACGCTGGTGTTGCACTCGATGATACCTCATCTTGCGAATGCGACGTTGATCCTATGAATCAGCTGATTCCACTATTGATAGGCAGCTCTGCTGTGGCGGCGGTCACGGCCTATGGACTGACTTGGTTAGCCAGGATGGTGGCGCCGGCATTGGGCTTCGTCGACCAACCCGATGGAGGTCGCAAGCAGCACGGCAATCCGATGCCCCTGTTAGGCGGCGCGGCGATCTTTGTCGCCTTTGGTGTGACGCTCGCGATCTTCCTGGCCTGCGGACCGCGCCATTGGCTGCAGGGTAGTTCCCTGGACCTGGCCGTCATGTTGGCCTCGGGCGGGCTGTTTTGCCTGCTGGGTTTGTGGGACGACAAGTATCCGCTTCGAGCGCGTGACAAACTTCTTTTGCAAATTCTGGCGAGCCTGCCTTTCGCGATGTGGGGGCAAGAGGTTGAAGTCATCAACGTTGTGGGGTTCCGCTTCGAGCTGGGGCTGTGGTCCTTGCTCTTCTCGGTATTTTGGCTGGTATCATGTGCCAACGTCGTGAACCTGGTCGACGGACTGGACGGCCTGGCATCCAGTATCGGCCTGATCGCGATCAGCGCTTTAGCCGTCATGTCCGTGATCGGCCTGGCACCGTTCGCTGCGTTTGTCGCCCTGACGTTTGCGGGAAGTGTGGCTGGCTTCCTGTTCCATAACTGGCCACCGGCACGGATCTTTCTCGGCGACGCCGGAAGCCTGACGATCGGGTTCATGGTCGGCGCGATCGCGATCGAATCGTCCAATAAGACGACCGTTGGCTTCGTGCTCATCTTCCCCTTGGTGCTGCTCGGCATTCCAATTTTCGACACGGCCATGGCGATCTTGCGTCGCAAGCTGACGGGCCGCGGGATTGGCGAAGCCGATCGTGGCCACATCCATCACCGGCTTCAGGAACGCGGGCTGACGAAACTGCAGACCTTGCTCGCCATCATCGCCATTTGCTCGGTCATGGCCCTCGCCTGCCTGGCCGCAGTCAACGTCGGCCAAGACCTGATTGCGATGGCGTTGGGCGTTGGTGTCATCTCGATCATCGTTGCGGGCCGCGTTTTTGGCTTCCATGAGATGATGCTGGTTTTCCGCCATTTCGAGATCTTTCATGTCGCAGTCTCCGCCGCGTTACGCGAAATGACCGGCCGGAGAGTGGTCGTTCACCTGGAGCACGCGGAGTCCGTTTCGGTCGACTCGCTTTGGGAAGCCGTCGTTGCGCGGGTGGAGAGTATTGGCGGCATGACACTCGAGATGGCGTGTACGGTCGGGCAAGATCGCGAAACCGTGCTGGAAAAACTCTGGTCCAGCGATGCTCGGACGAACCAAAAACTGGATACGTGGCAGCTCCGTCGCACGCTGGTTCGCGGCGATGGACTGCGGACGTCATTCCTGGTCTTGGGCCATCAGAATCCTAATACCAGAGCACAGAGTCTCGACCAGATTTCCAATGTCCTTGAGGCCTGCAACCATCGCCTGCCTGCCGTCGACGAACTGCGGAGCAGCAGCGTCGATGCGGTTTCGCTGCCACTTCGCATCGCCACCTGCATGGCCACTTCCGGCGAGCATGTCCTGGATCGGCGCCGAGCGGCCTAGCGCTGCGATTGACCGTGGATTCGGGCGTATTGCGCCCAAGGTAACCCGCAGCGTCCGTCTTGCGAGTGATTTCCTTACTCCCTCGCAACCGGAATTGACTTGCCCGCGCGGCGGGCGGGTGTCTCCTCGTAACGCGACGTACTGGGCGCTGCCCGACGAGAACGACGAACGTTCACGGCCGCGGTTTTAGGACGCGCAGGGTAACGGTGCTTCGTGCCCTGCGACACCGTGCTAGCATCGCCGGGTACGGCAAAATCTGGGGTTGATTTGGCGACCTTCAATCCGTTATCACTCGGCTCCCGCACGCCGTGCCAACGGAGATGCTCTTCGTTGCTCGATGCACCCCAACTGCCAAGGATGGCACCATGAATTCGACCCGGCCTCTGCTCGTCGTGGGCACACGTCCGGAAGCCATCAAGATGGCCCCGGTGATCAAAGCCTGTCAGGGGCGGATCGATTTCGAACCGATTGTCTGCTTTACCGGTCAGCATCGCGAAATGGTGGCCCAGGTGTCAGAATATTTCGGGATTCAACCCGATCTCGATTTTGACCTGATGCGGTCGAATCAGACGTTGGCGAGCCTCACTTCGCGGTGCATCGAGCGCTTTGACGAGACGATCCGAGACTACGCCCCCGACTGCGTGGTCGCCCAAGGCGACACCACGACGGTGATGGCAGCATCCATGGCGGCGTTCTACCATCGACTGCCTTTGGTGCACATCGAAGCGGGGCTGCGGACGGGCAACATGCTTTCTCCCTGGCCTGAAGAGTTCAATCGCCGCGTCGCCGGACTGGTGGCGCAACTGCACTGTGCGCCAACCGATTACGCGGCGGCGAACCTGCTCCGCGAAGGCGTACCAACCGACCATATTCATGTGACCGGGAATACGGTCATTGATGCCCTGCTGTGGACGCTGCAGCGCGAACGCCAACATGGCCAGCAGTGGATCGAAAAGCACGATCGGCTAACACGTCCACGGATGGTGTTAATTACCGGACACCGCCGTGAGAATTTTGGCGAGGGGCTGGCCAAGATCTGCGCTGCCATCAAACGTCTGGCCGGATCCTTCCCGGACACCGACTTCGTTTACCCCGTTCACTTGAATCCCAATGTCCAGGTGCCGGTCCACGCCATGCTGAGTGCCTTGGACAACGTGCATCTGATTCCCCCCGCGTCCTATCCAGAGTTCGTGTGGCTGATGGATCGTTCGTACCTGATTCTGACCGATTCCGGCGGTGTTCAGGAGGAAGCACCATCACTGCGCAAACCCGTCGTGGTGATGCGTGAGACGACCGAACGGCCGGAAGCGGTCGAGGTGGGCGGCGTCGAACTGGTTGGCGCGGAATCCGAGCGTATCGTGGCAGCCGTGGCGAATCTGCTGCAAGACCCAGCCGAATACAGGCGACGGCAGATCGACACGAATCCGTATGGCGACGGCGATGCCGCGCGCCGCATTCTGAATCTGGTTCAGGGCCACCCAATAAATTCACACCAACCGCTACTCGTTTCGGCCTAGGGTCGACGTCCTGAAGTACTCGCCGAGGTATGCAACCCCATGGAAGTGACTCCCCACGAAGCCTCGCCGAGAGTCTGCGTTGTCGGCCTGGGTTATATTGGCCTCCCCACGGCCGCCATCCTGGCTCAGCGCGGCTACGACGTACACGGTGTCGATGTTCGCGCTGATGTTGTCGACACCATTAATCGTGGCGAAATCCATATTCACGAGCCCGGGCTGCCCGAGTTGGTCGAAGACGTCGTGCAAGCTGGCAAACTCCAGGCGTCGACCCGACCACGCGAAGCCGATGTGTTTTTCATCTGTGTGCCGACTCCGTTTTTGCCCGACAAGTCCCCCGACCTCTCGTATGTGCGTGCGGCGGCACTCGCGATTCGCCCTTACGTGCGGCCGGGCAATCTCATCATCTTAGAGTCCACAAGTCCGCCCAAGACGACCGAACAGACGGTGGTGCCGTTGGCCGTCCCGCAGGAATACAACGTCGGGACCGATGTGTTCGTCGCTTATTGCCCGGAACGGGTCTTGCCCGGTCGGATCCTGATCGAAGCCGTCGAGAACGATCGCATCGTGGGCGGGGTAACCGACGCCTGCACGACACGGATCAAGAGATTTTACGAGACGTTCGTGTCGGGCGAAGTCCTGGCAACCACAGCCATCGCGGCAGAGATTACCAAACTCACGGAGAATGCGTTTCGCGACGTGAATATCGCCTTTGCCAATGAACTATCCATGTTAGCGGATCATCTGGGCGCTGACGCGTTGGAGATCATCAAGCTGGCCAATCGCCATCCGCGCGTCAATATTCTGAAGCCGGGTCCGGGGGTTGGAGGGCATTGTATCAGCGTCGACCCGTGGTTCCTGGCCGATGCGGCGCCGCGGCAGACCGCGTTAATCCAGGCGGCACGCATGGTCAACGACGCGAAACCGACCTTTGTCGTTCATCAGATCCTCGAACAGGCCGACCACTTTGAAGCTCCGGTGATCGGTTGCCTGGGACTCGCGTACAAGCCGGATGTGGATGATTTCCGCGAGAGCCCCAGCGTCGATGTCGTTCGCCACCTCCAAGCCTGCAACGCTGGCGAAGTGCTGGTCTGCGACCCCTATGCCGACGAAGCGTCGTTTGACGATCTTCACCTGACGTCGCTCGACGACATCTTGCAGCGAAGCGACGTGCTGGTGTTGTTGACCGAACACAAACTGTTTCGCGACCTTGAAATCAGCGATCTCGAGGGACGCTGCCTGGTCGATACCACCGGAGGCTGGCACGCCTTGCGGCGCGCTGTGCAACCCAGCTTCTCTTGACCCCTTGGGGAGCATTCGATATCGTCCTCCCTCCATTGCCGCGCGAAGAAGTTCCGGCCGGCAGGGAAGTCTGCCCAGCCGTTCCCATCCGCAGGGAATTCAGCCAAGAAATCGTAGTCCAGGACGTCGGGGAGTTTGCCGATATGATCGTCGTAACGGGTGCTAGCGGTTTCATTGGCTCGAACGTAGTGGCGGAACTGAATCGCCGCGACTGCGGGGAGGTTGTCATCGTCGATGACTATCCGGAACTACGAAGCCAGCGAGGCGCGCGTTCCAACCGATTCGTTCCGCAGTACGGTGATCGGTTGCAGTACGGGCAGATCGTTGACTTTCATGACCTCGCCCAATGGCTAGAGCTTCACGGTGATGCGGTGCAGTCCGTCGTTCATCTTGGTGCCTGCAGCGATACCACGGTCACCGATCGCGAATTCGTGATGTCGGTGAACCTGGAATACACGAAGATGCTATGGGACTGGTGCTGCGCGCGGCAACGTCCGCTCGTTTACGCGTCCAGCGCAGCAACCTATGGCGACGGCGCGTTGGGTTACGAGGACGGGTGTGACCCACGCTGTTACCAGCCGCTCAACCTGTACGGCGAATCGAAGCATGACTTTGATTTGTGGGCGCTAGCACAAAGCACAACGCCGCCCCGCTGGGCTGGCTTGAAGTACTTCAACGTCTACGGCCCGAACGAATCACATAAAGGCCGCATGGCTTCGGTGGTCTACCACAGCTTTGGTCAGATCCGTGAAACGGGCCACGTGCGGCTCTTCGAGTCGCACCGGGACGGAATTGCACACGGCGGCCAACAACGTGATTTCGTCTTCGTGGACGATGCCGTCGGCGCGACGCTCCATTTCCTGGAGACACCGGCGAGCCCTGGTGCACCGAACGGACTGTACAACGTGGGTACGGGTACGGCGAGGACCTTTGCGGACTTAGCCCGAGCCGTCTTTCACGCGATGGGCAGGGAACCCGATATCCGCTACATCCCCATGCCCGCCGACCTGCGATCGCGCTACCAGTATTTCACA
>JAUIHJ010000784.1 GCA_030432015.1 bacterium | reverse complement strand
GGTTTCCGATGGTGGCGTCGCAAGCTGCCTGGATGCCAAGACGGGGACACCGCACTGGAGCGAGCGGGTCGGCGGCAAGTTTTCCGCCTCGCCGCTCCACTCCGATGGCTTGATCTACCTGCAAGACGAAGATGGCACTGCCACCGTGCTCCAGGCGAATCACGAATATCACGTCGTGGCAACAAGCAAGCTGGACGAACGGACCCTGGCATCGTACGCAGTGACCGGCAAGGCCTTGCTGCTTCGATCCGATCAACATCTGTATCGAATCGAATCGCCTTAGGCCGACGACACGATGTGCTGCGCGACTACTTTCGCTTTTTCTTCAGCAGTTTCCAAACCCGTTTCGCGTACCGGGGATTCAGCCGCGCGAGCTGGCAACGGCGCACATCAAGCGTTTCGTAGCGGCCCACCGCGGACTTTACGAAGACGTACGGCAAGCAGAGCTCCTTCACACGTAACGGCACGTCATTACATCGGCCCTGCCACTGAATTCGGACAGGCTCGTGCGGCGAATGCGTGTTCAAGTCGTCCTGCCAAAGAAACGACGGAAACTCCGTGACCTCCGTCAAGACAGCCACGAAGTCGCCGCAATTCAAGTCTTCGGCCGCAATCGAACGAGCGATTTGCGATTCGTGCCTGGTCATCGTCGAAGTCTTCATGGCCGGTTGATCCGTGGCTAGGGCGCAGCGGGGAGAGAACCCACCATGGGTCAATCCAACCAGGTCGGAAGCCCGCCGGGTACGCTTAAACAGTAAGACGAGGATTGACCCAACGGGTTCGCGATTTTGTGTTGATCCTTGATCGACGCTGCGTTCGCAGGCTGCCAAGTCTGGTGCGTTGCACCGCGGAAAAATCAGGCGCCCGATCGGTCCGGAGGCATGGGCACCACCTTTCCAAGACCTTGCGTTCCAAGGGCTGGCCCGCTGCCAGCGCGAACACTCGTCGCTGGCAGGGAAGCTCTGGGTGCCATCGCCATGCGTGCCTGGGTTGATGGAGTGGCGAGCGACGAAGTACCACGCGTTCGGCCAAGGTCGGCCACCGCGGCACCGTCCAATTACTCGTTGACCGCCGCGTAAACCGTCGCCGGCGACAGGCCCGCCTCCTCCAGCAGTTGGCGCAACCGGTCGACCTCCGAGACTGGCAGCCGTTGAAGTGGCGGACGCACGTGTGCGGCTTCCAGCCGGCCGAGCAGAACCAGAGCCTCTTTCATGCGATTATGCATGTCCACCAGCGGATCCGCATAGAATGCTCGAACCGTGGGGAAGATGCGGTCATTGATCGCCTGTGCCGATTTCAGGTTGCCCGCTTGCACGTCGCGCCATAGCGCAACGTGGAGATCGGCGATCACACTCCCCGCACCGGACAGCAGGCCGTCGCACCCCAGGACCAGCGAACTCAAGAGCCACGCACTGTGCGTCGACAACACCCGAACCGGACGATCCAGGCCATGCAGCGCACGGATCTGCCGCTCATGCAGCGCCGGGTCGTTGCACCAATCCTTGATCGCACAGATCGAAGGGATGCTCTGGCAGAGCGTCAGCAGCGTCTCCAATGGATAGCCCAGTCCGCCTCCAAGCGGATACTGAAAAAGAATCAGCGGCAATCCGGTCGCCCCGGCGATCGCGTTGAAATGGGACATCGCCATTTCAGGCCGCCGCTGTCCTCCCAGCGCCAGAACTTCGGATGGAAACACCAACAGTGCGTCCGCCCGATAGTCCGCTGCCATCGTGGCCACTCGCGCCGCCTCACGCCAATTCGAGCTGTAAACGCCCGCAATGAGAGGTACCGTGTCACCCAGTTCGTCTTTGGCGATGGCCAGGGCCTGCTGCTGCTCGGCGAAATCCAGCGCATGCACTTCCGCCGCGTGCCCATTGACGGTGATGCCGGCAATCCCGCCAACACCTGCCAGGTCCCTCAGGTGCCTGCGATACGCCGACTCGTCGATCGCCAACTGGCTATTGAATGGCAGCAGGCAGGCAGGGAACACACCGCGAGCCTCGAAGGTTGGTTTAGACATGCTGTGATTTCACGGATTCCAGATTGCCAGCGGTGGGAGCGGGAAGGAGTGATCGCCGGTTGCGGCGAAGGCCGCGGTTCAGCGGATCGGTCGGCCTGCGACACGTCCTCGAACTCTCGGGCCAGCGTGGGGGCGGCTCACGCACGCCCTCGGCGCGTGAGGTGCCCCAGTATCGATGGCAGAGTCCAGCGAGTCAACGTCGCGCGGCCTCAGGCACGCGGCAAGAACTGAACCCGCTGCCCTGCACGGCTCTGAGCCAAGAGACGATGTCACTCGTTAATGTGCCACTTGCGGTCTGTTTCTTTGACATGCAGCCGCACGATCGTCCCACAGTCTTGGCACATGTCGGCGAGAAACGGCTCCGTTCCAATGACAACCGGAACCATTCGCCGAAAGGAAAGCCCAACGCCCTCGCCCTTGTTATTCAGACTCAGGTGAATGTTGCAAATGTGCTTCGAACTTCCGCAGTGAGGGCAGTCAGGCTTGGTTTGCTCGATCGACACGTTGTGCTCCTCCTGTCGCGATGTTGCGTTTCAATATTGGCTGTGGGAAACGTTCATTCCCATCGACGTGCTGGATGAGATGGACCGACCGTAAAATTCGTCGCAACGCCGCTCGCCCATGACCTCATGCGTCGATCGGACGAAGCATGCTGGGACGGAACGCGGGGACGGAACTCTTGAGATTGCGCTATTCACGTTCTTCACCGTCGTCGACTGCGGAAAACGCGGAAGATATTTTAACCTGCGGCGTGGGTCTTGTCGTTGCGATTCTACCGTTGCCGACGGCATGTCAGTTCTTCGCCCGGAGCGCAAATCCCAGGAAATATGCCGTCTGGTTGTTCATCAGCCGCGAGGCGGCTAAGTGGCGCATCACCCAAGCAGGCGTATCGGATTGCAAATGACCGATGGCTGCCGCCAAGGCGCACCTTCAACAGACGCAACGGCAAACGGCGGAACACCGGACCCCAAAAACTTCCTGCTGCTAGCATTGGTTAATTGCGGCCCCGCGGCATTTTTAACCGATAGTAAAACGGTACCCGTCGTAGGCTAAAGGAGAGGCTTCATGTTCTGTACCGAGTGCGGGCTCGAAGTAAGTGGAAAGTTCTGTTCGGACTGTGGAACTCGCGTGCAACGCGGCGCGGACGCAACGTACGATGTCTTCGACTGGCGTCAGTCCTGCGACTTTGAACGGATCGCGCGTGTCGCCGAAGTCCGCCAACGGGTCGGGCAGGCGAAATCAGCCTCGAACAGCGTCCCCGGAACCCTGATGCTCGGCTTGATCGACGCGGCGGCGTCACCGCTGATGGGCGGACTTTCCAGCCTGGCGATCGCCAAAGTCGCACAGCCAGTCGCCGCGAAACTTGGCTTCAAGACGGGGAAAGAGCGGCGGGAACTTGTTACGCAGCCGCCCGGCGAGGTGCTGGGAAACCTCGTCGTGACGCTGGCGTCCATCGAACACACGATCACCAACGTGACGTTTGACGACGATCACTGCCAGATTCAGGCAACCCTCCCTCCCGACCTCCGCGCAATGGAATTGCGGCTCGTGATCAACGTTGAACGCGCCGAGCAGGGAGCGTGGATCGCGGCAGCCGCCACCGTCGATGGCCAATGGTACGACTGGGGAAC
>JAUIHJ010000783.1 GCA_030432015.1 bacterium | reverse complement strand
CTGGCGCCAAGCGCAGTCGCCCCCGAGAATATCGCTTCGGAGGCGAGGATGCTCACCTCGAACGCCACGGGACTAACGAGCGACGGCACCACCAGTTGGGCAGCCGCTTGAATGCCGATCGTCGCGACTCCTGTAACAATCGTCTCGCTCAATTGGCTGTCGTCAAAGTCGCCACTCAGGCCTTGCTTGATGATACCGCTGGCCAGTTGCGTGAAATGGTCTTGAAAGACGGCGGGTAGGCCATCCAGCGTCCGGATGGGAAGATCGGGCAGGCGGCTCAAGACCCGCTCTTTGAACGAACTGACGAAGGTGTCGCTCAGTTGTTTACCCAGTTCAAGACCGGCAGCGCGCAACGCGTCCTTGGGGGATTCGCCACCGATGATCTGGCTCATGAGCACGTTGAAGGCGTCTCCGGAGTGTTCCCCGAGGCCGCGCAGCAGGTCGTGCGTAAGGCTTTCTTCTTCAAGGTCGAAAAGCTCCCGGATCTTGTCGCCGAACTCGACGAGCGGACCAAGCGCTTCGTCGCTCAGAAACTTATCGCGGATATCGGCGAGTACGTCATCGCTGATCGTCGCAATGACGTGCGATTTGAACTTGTCGGTGATGATGTTGGTGATACGGTTACTTGATAAATCGCCTTTTAGCGCCAGTTTGACAAGCTCCGTTCCCACGTTCACCGTGAAGGACTTCAATGCCGAAGAAAGCTCGTCAACTCGATGGAAGCTGACATCCTGGAATTGTTTGTTGAGCAGGTCTCTGAATTTCGCGGTCACGTCGGTCGCAACTCCGGTGCCCAACGCATCGAGAAATGCTCGGTTGGCCAACCCCGCATCTCTTTGCTTGACCATCGTCACAAAGAACTTCTCCACAGCCGTCGCGGAGTGGGACTTGAGTGAACTGAAGACAAAGTCCTGGAGTTGGGCCTCTTGCGAACGCAGGTGCTGCGAGACGCGTTCCACCGCTTCCGACCCATTGTCCTTCTTGATTTCGCGAAGGAACTGCTCGCGGAAGATCTTGAGCAGGTCGTTCTTCAGCGCCGCTTGCACCTCGTCGGTGAAGGTGGCTTTCGCGGCGGCCAGCACGCCACCTTTCACGTCGTAGCGATTGTTCTTGCCTTCGATGGCAAACTGCAGAATGTCCGAAACAAGGTTGCCGGCAAATGTCGCCATCGCGCCGGGTAGCGACGGAAAGTCGCTACTCTTGTGATTGGCCAAATCGGCGAACAGGCGGTTCGCAACATCGTCGGTTAAATCTTGAAGCACACGGTTTCGCATGTCCCGCTCGGCAGTACTTGTCGCGAACGACAGCGACTCACCCTTGAGCAGGTGGTTCTTGATTTCCTCGAGCGTCGTCCGCGATTGGTCTCGAATGCTCTTCAGAAGCGTCGTCATCAAGTTCTGCGACTGAGAGTCAATCTGTTTCGAAAGCCAGGCTTGCGTCTCCGGTGGCGTGGGATCTTGATTGTTGCCAACGTATTTGATGCCGGCGACCAGCGCACCTTTCAGCGCGTCCTCAACCTGTTGGTTTGCCGCATCCAACAAGAATGTCAGGCTTGCCTGAAACGAGATGTCCATCAAGTCTTTGCTTGTGTCCGCCTGCGCGGAGGCGACCACCTCGCGCAGCGTGTCGTCTGGATCGGCTCCTGCAATCACCCCGTTATACACGTCATGCAATGCGGCGGTGTTATGATCGGAAAGCAGATGGAAAAACTCGCGCGTCGTGAGGCCGGTACGTGTGCCGAACAACTCTGACAACTGGAACTTGTCGGCAATCAGTTCGGTGTTCGGATCGGGCAACGTCGCCTCTCTGGAGAGCTGCGTCAGCGCTCCGAAGAACGCATCGCGTGAAAAGCCGAGAAAGTTGCTGGCCTTCAAGCGAGCAGGGAGAATTCCGTCCATAACGACGAGCAAACTGCCGGCGACCCGAATGCCCGAACTCCGTCCATCGTGGACGAGTTCAATGTCGCTTTCCTGCGTGATTCCATGGGCCGACAGATCGACGACGTGAAACGGGTTCGACGGGTCGAAATCACGAATCACGCGAATCTCGCCGGAATCGACGGGCACGCCGAAGACGCTTAAGTTCAGTTCCGGCAGTTCAATGGCCTCATTGACGAAAATCGTTGTGGAGGGTCGCGTCACGTAAACAACGTCGCCCTTAGAATGCGTGATTTCGTCCTCGGCCGGGACAAGAAAGCTGGTCACGGAGTCCTCGACGTCCCAGGCAGCGCGAAGGCGATCGAACATCTCCGTGGGAGACTCGTGGCGCGTCAGAAAGTGGGCACTCGCGTCCAATTCGCTGGGAGTCACGTCGAGAATGCGCAACATTTTTCCGGTGGCGGGGTTCAAATCCACCAACGTGTCGGAGCCGTCGGCGTGAAACGTGACGCCGTCGACTGGGAATCGCGAAATATCGATCACCTGTTGCGGAAGATTGGGATCGGCGTTGCCTGGATTCGAAGCGGCATCGAACGACTCAATCACATAGCGATCAACTTTGATCAATGCGTCGGTCAGATGGGCTTTATCGGGTTTACGAATCTCGGCAGCGATGTGCTCGTGCAGTTGACCGACGCTGTAAATGTGAATCGTCCGTGAACGAGACCAGGGACCAAGCAGATGCGTTGATCGGAACTGTGTCGCCTGAACGGTGTCGAGCGTGACCGTTGGCCGTCCCAGTGTCAGGACCGTCGCGTTGCCCACCTGAGACACGCCGACGTCGTCGTGCGAGAACAGGTATTCGAATTCACGGACGTCGATGTATTCTCCGACGACGTCGACTTCAAAATCGGTGATGACGTTGTCCTGAGTTCCTCCCGCGCGGAGGACAAACACGTCGGCCCCCGGTCCGCCGGTCAATGTATCGTTGCCGAGATCGCCGTAGATTCGGTCGTTGCCTTCATCGCCTCGAACGTCGTCGTCGCCCTGCCCGCCTCGTACGACATCATCACCCGGGCCGCCTAAAACGGTGTCATTGCCAAGGTTGCCATTGAGGACGTCGTTGCCCAAATCACCCCGCAGTTGATCGTTGCCGTCGTCGCCGTGAAGTTCATCGTCGTCTCTGCCGCCGAATAATTGGTCGTTGCCAGGGCCACCCCACAGCCGATCGTCGCCGACGTTGCCGTTCAGCCAATCGTCGCCCAAGTCGCCAAACAACTGGTCGGAGCCGTCATCCCCGTGCAATACGTCGTCATTCTGTCCGCCTCTCGCAACATCGTCGCCAGCGCCGGAAAAAATGGTGTCTGCGCCCGTATTGCCCTGAAGGAAGTCGTTACCGCCCAGGCCGTGAATGACGTCGTCGCCCTCGCGTCCATGACGCTCGTCGTTGCCGTCGGTGCCAACCAGCACATCGTCGCCGCGAAGGTCAATGCCGGCGTCGCCAAGAAAGTGACTCGGCTCCAGCTTCGCCGCCGAAAACGCCTCGAGGATCAATTGTTGGCCGCTCGGAAAGGTCACAACGAGATTCCTTTCGACGTCTTCCAACAGCAGGGAGCCAAAGTCCAGGATGGCGGGTAGCAGCGAGGTGTCGATGAGGTCAGCGCCAACCTGGAAATCGGAGATGCGATCAGTGGCCCCCGGTTCGTGGATCAGCACAAACGTGTCGTCACCAGCCCCGCCGAATAATGTGTCGTTTCCCAGATCGCCGAAGACCCGGT
>JAUIHJ010000034.1 GCA_030432015.1 bacterium | reverse complement strand
ATTGCTGAACATGGAACAGATGTGCTTCTTCGCACCCATCGTCTTCATGGTCGTGTTCGGGGGCGTACACGGTCATGGAGGGGACCAACTTGCGCGTCTCCAGAATCGTGTCAATCTGTTGATTCTGCAGGCCGTGCAACAGCAATGCCTGCCGTTCTGCTCGCAAAGATGCTTCGAGCTTCTGCTGTTCGTACTCCTGCTCCAAAACCCGCTTGCCAGCGACGACACCCTGGGCGACCGCCTTCAAACGCTGAATCTCGCTCTTGACCACATCCAGGTTTTCGGCCGTTTGCAGGAAGGAGCGTTGAGCCGCAACAAGTTCTTCGTGCGTGAGGCGAATTTCGAACATCGGACTACCCGGTACACTGGCCGCACCCTGGACGGCATAGACCTTGGTTACGACTCCGGTCAGTGGTGCGGTGATTTGAATCTGCGAATGACCAGGACGTTCGACCACGATGGCCGGCAAGGCAATCGTCCGCTCGTAATTGCTCAACGCCACCTGGACGGGTTCGAAGTCGATGTTCTTCAATCCTGTCACGCTGACTTCAATCGCCGTGTCGTCCGAATGGCCAGGGTGCGCGCGACCGTCATCGTGATTGTGGCCGGCATGGGGGTCCGCCTCCGACCCGGTCGCAGCGGCGCTCTCGCTGGCGGCCACCAACGTCCGCACATGCGGCAACCACCATTGGTAGGTGGCACCCACGGCGATCAGCAATCCCACCGCGACGAGACCGGCAGCGGTCTTCGGTCGATATGGTCGATCAGGTTTCGGATCTTTGCTCATATTCATGATTCACCTTGTTGTGCCAGCACCGCAATCGGAAGCGGCCAGCGGGCCTGAGACGCGATGGGGCACGCGTGCGGAAGCGGTCACGATTGTGCCTGACTGCGCACGAAACACCGTCGCATCGGCAGTTAGAAGAATTCACGCGGGCGCCCTGCGTGCTCAGATCAACAGCACGCAGAGACGCAAGTGAGTGCGCATCGGGCAAGGCGGGGCGGCCCGCAGATCGGCGTTCCCCGCCGCACACATCGCAGGCGGTCGGTCAGAGCTTGACGCACCAAGTTCTGAACCAAGGACCCGCGGCACCACTCTGGAACCGCGATCCTGTTCGGCTGTCCGTTCGGGCAAAACAAATCGGCAATGTTCACCTTCGCATTGATGCCGGTGACGGTCATGACGGTCCAACGGACCGTCGGCGACCAGTTCGTGCAACGCCACCGTGGCAGCCACATTCGCGACAGCATGATCGTGGCACCCGCACAGATCGACCTTCGCTGCGGGTGCCGGACAGCAATCATTCGCACAGACATGCGCATGATGGAAGCAGCAGCCCAACACCATGTGCATGAGCAGCAGGTAGGTCGCCAAATGTGAGGTCATGGCGTGCATGGACAAGTCCGGTGTGCGAGGCCAACTGCGTTTAATGATTGGTCTTTCCCATCGGCTCGTCAATCCCCAAAAATCGTCCAAAAGTCAATTCGCTGTTGCAGTTGGCATAACCCGGTCGCATAACCCGGTCGACTGGGTGCTGATCGGCCAAGGGATTGCCCAAGTGGAGCGCCGACAACCACCGATCGGCCCGACACTTTGGCATCACTTCAACCGCGACTTGTATTCCGGCCGCTTCTTCCACGCTTCGAAATACGGCTCGTACTCTTTCACCGTGGTCCAAAAGCGAGGCTGCGGCTCCAAAGGTGACACCTTGCCTTCAGGATAGTCGTTCCCGGCCACACTGGCTGCCACGGATTCGTTCCATCGTTCGAACGCCGAACGTAGTCGTTTTGCGATCGCCGGCTGTGCCCCATAAATATCGCGTTCTTCGTGGGGGTCCTTGGCCAGGTCGAACAGTTGAAACGCATCTTGCTTAATGTTTAAGGTGACGAGCTTGTAGTTGTTGTCGATCAGTGCCGCCCGGCCGATATGGCGGAAGCCGATCGGCGGCTCACGACGCCCGAGCTCCCGGCTCAACAGGGGAGTGAGATCAACGCCATCTTGTGGTTGTAACAGCGCCGACTTCGGGAGTCCGGCAATGGTGGCGAGCGTTGAGAAGATGTCCATGGTGCAAGCGGGATACGACGTCACCCGTGGGGACGGAATCCCCTGAGGCCACTCGATGATCGCCGGGACACGCAGGCCACCTTCGTAGACGCTCCCCTTAAACCCACGCAGCCCGCCGACCGTGTCAGGCGTAATCTTTGGGAGCCCGCCGTTGTCGCTACAAAACCAGCACAACGTGTTGTCGGCGACGGAAAGTTTCTTCAGCCCGCGGCGTAGCGTGCCAATGCTCCGGTCCATGGCGACCAACTCGCCGTAATGCTCCTGCGAATTCTTATTCAATTCTGCAAACGGTATCTTGTCCGGGTCCGCGGCGACCCACGGACTGTGCGGCGTCCCGTACCAGATCACGGTGAAGAAGGGCTGTTTGGAAGCCGCGTGCCTGCCAATGAACTTGAGGGCTTCGGCGACAATGATCTCGGACGAATCCCCATCGAATTCTTCGAACTCACCCTGGCGGCTCATGATGGGATTGCGGTCAAAGAAATTGGTCACCGACAGCCATTGCTCGAAGCCAAACTCGCCCGGGTTGTGGTCGTCGCTGGCGAGGACGGGAACCCCTGGGCCACGCAATCCATTGAGGTGCCATTTTCCAAAGTGGCCGGTCGCGTAGCCTGCCTGGCGCAATGCTTGCGAGACCGTACGTTCCTGCCGCCGCAGCGCATAGCCGTGGCTCTCCACACCCGTGCGGTCGTTCGTTCGGCCCGTCAATACGGAAGCGCGGGTCGGGGAACAGACGGGTGCTCCCGCGTAGAAACGATCAAACCTCAGCCCCGCAGCTGCCATGGCGTCGAGATTCGGTGTCTTGAGAATCGGATGGTTGTAGTAACCTGTCTGGCCCCAGCCCATGTCATCAGCCATGACCAGGATGATGTTCGGTCGATCGGCCGCGGCGCTGGCATTGGCGTGAACCAGCCAGGTGAGGGCCGTCATGACGAGGACCCACGACGCCGTTGTACGACTTCGCTGCGAAGGAAGAAATGCGCGAGGGAGAAGGGTCGTCAAAGTTGAGTCAAACAACATCATTCGTCCTTTCGGTGGACCCCGGGCTGCACGCGGGAAACGATCGTCCGCGCCGCGCGTGTGACAGGTCGTCGACGAGGCATGACTGGACGTCGCCATGAATTCGACCGCCAACTGCCCGGTAATCAATGTCGAGCGATGGTTCAGGTTGGAGACTTGGTAACCTACACGTTACACTATAGGCCCTGCGATTTCACATTGCTGCGATCACCTTGGCGGCACGTGACCCACCCTCGCACTGCAACGGCAGGCAAGCTGGAGACGACCCATGCCATATGCCCGCGACTCAGCAACCTTGACCCGGCCGCTCAGCCGCCGCGCCGTCTTACGGATTGGTGCATTCGGCGCCGGCGGACTGACACTCGGCCGCCTATTGGAACAACGTGCCGCCGGTGCCGCGACACAAGGCAGGGCGAAGGCCGCGATTCTGTTCTGGATGGCAGGAGGCCCCTCCCACATCGACATGGTCGACATGAAGCCGACGGCGACGGCGGAAGTGCGCGGACCATTTCAGGCGATCCCGACCAACCTGCCTGGACTACGTGTCAACGAGTTCATGCCGGGCCACACAAAGATCGCTGACAAACTGGCGGTCGTACGGTCGATTTCGCACCATCTGGCCGTCCACGACGACGGCGCGCATTGGATGCAAACCGGCTACCCGCTCTTGAATGCTCGTGCTCAAGGGCAGCAATATCCCTGCGAAGGATCAATTGTTTCTTACCTGCGCGGTGCCCAACGCCGCGACATGCCGGCGTACGTCTGTATTCCAGAGGATTACCAGACGCATCTGGGCTTCTTCCAAGCCGGCTCGTTTCTGGGCAAACGCTACGATGCGCTGAATTCCGGGAGCGGTTCCCGCGGCGCCAAATATGCGGATCCAGGATTCATCCTGCCGCCGGACGTTTCGATCGATCGCCTGGGTGATCGCCGCCGACTGTTGCAGCGATTCGATCGGTTTCGCCAGCAGGTTGAAACCAGCGATGCGCTCCGCGATGCGGATCAGACGCAGCAGCAGGCCTTCGAATTGGTGGGTAGCCAACGCGCCCGCGACGCGTTTGATGTCGGTCTCGAGCCTCCCGCCGTGCACGAACTATACGGCACGCATGCATGGGGGCAGGCCGCGCTGCTGGCACGGCGACTGGTCGAGGCAGGAGTCACCTTCGTGACGATCAACCTCTACGAAAAAGATGTGGACTGGTGGGACGATCACACCAAGATCGAACCGAACTTGACACGACGACTGCCGCTGTTCGATCGGGCGTTTAGTGGATTAATCCGTGACCTGGATCAGCGCGGCTTGCACGACGAAGTCCTGGTCGCGGCCTATGGAGAATTCGGTCGAACGCCCCGCATCGATGCCGGCGGCGGTCGAGGACACTGGCCAAAGGCGATGTCCGCGGTATTAAGCGGAGGCGGGATTCGTGGCGGACAGATCGTTGGTTCGACCACCGCCGATGGCGGGGAACCACACGACCGTCCCTTGGCACCCGGAGACCTGCTGGCAACGCTCTACCACGCATTGGGAATCGACCCTAGCCGGACCGTTCCCGACCGTTTGGGACGTCCCACGCCGCTGGTACCGCGCGGCCGGCCGATTCGCGAATTGGTTTAACTTCAAATTCCGTCACCAGGCGTCCCCATGAACCGGCAGCATCAGACCATCCTTCAACGCCTCACATCGCGCGCCGGCATCGCCTTGGTTGCCCTATCCGCGAGCACCACAGCGGCATTGGCTGTCGAGCCGGCAGACTACGTGCGCGACATCAAACCGTTGCTCGCAGAAAAATGTTTCGCCTGCCATAGCGGCCTCAAGCAGGAAGCGTCGCTGCGCCTCGACGCGATTGGACTTATCCGTCAAGGCGGCGATAGCGGCGCGATCATCACACCCGGCAAGGTGCAGGAAAGCTTGCTGGTCGAGCGGGTCGCGTCGTCTGACAGCGACCTGCGGATGCCCCCGCCAGAGGCCGGCCACCCGTTGACGGACGAGCAAGTGTCCCTGCTGCGGTCCTGGATCGAGGCTGGCGCCCCGGCACCGGAGGAAGCCATTCCGGCCGACCCACGCAGCCACTGGTCGTTTCAGCCGCTCATCAAGCCGGCGGTTCCGAACGTCGCGGCCCCATGGGTGCGCAACGAGATTGATCGGTTCCTGGCAGCGGAGCATCAACGTATGGGGCTAGTCGCCGCCGAAGCAGCAACCCCATCACTGTTGTTGCGGCGCGTCTACCTTGACCTGATCGGCCTCCCACCAACGCCACTCGAATTACAGACGTTTCTTGCCGACCAGTCGCCCCGGGCCTGGGAGGATGCGGTGGATCGCCTGCTGGAAAGTCCACGGTATGGGGAGCGTTGGGCGCGACATTTCATGGACATCTGGCGGTACAGCGATCCGTCCGGATACGGCAACGAAATTCGGGATGGACGTCAACACACGTGGCGATGGCGGGATTGGATCATCGAATCGCTCAACGCAGACAAGCCGTATGACCAGATGGTGGTCGAAATGCTGGCCGCCGACGAGGCCGCGCCGGGCGATCTCGAAGCCTTGCGGGCCACGGGCTTCCTGGCCCGCAACTGGTACAAGTTTAACCGCAATGTCTGGCTCGATAACATCGTCGAACATTCTTCCAAGGCGTTCTTGGGCCTGACGATGAATTGCGCCCGCTGTCACGATCATAAGTACGATCCGGTCGGCCATCACGAGTATTACCAACTGCGAGCCTTCTTCGAACCACATGACGTTCGAGACGATCCATTGGGATTGAACGGATCTGAAATGTTGGTCCGGACCTTCGACGCAAAAGCGGACACGCCGACTTTCCCGTTCTTGCAGGGCGACGAAAATCGGCCGGACAAGACCCACCCCCTACGGCCGGCCGTGCCGACCGTGCTGGGAGGCGACCTGGCAATCGAGCCGATCGAATTACCGGTCGTGGCCTACTACCCGTCGCTCCGACCTGCCACGCTGCAAGCTTCCCTGGATCACGCCGCCGCCGAAGTACAAGCCGCGAAGGCGGCGTTGAAAGCAGCCGAGGATGCGGTCGCTGCGCTGGACTCGGCCGCCGAGCAACAAGCGACCGCCCGAGAGCATGCGGTAACGGCTGCGTCTGCCGAGCCGGTCTCGCAATTGAACTCCCCGCCGCTCGACGCCGTTCCCGGCGACCCGGCGCGAACCGAACGTCAGCCTAGGTCGCCCGAGACGCAAGCCGGACCTTCCCCCGAAGCACTGGTGGTGGATGATTGCTCGAGCCTCGATCTTCGCAAGTGGACCGTCGAGAGCGGGCAATGGGCCAGCCAATCCGGACGCCTCGTGCAAAGCGACGGGGCGACGATTCAACATCGCCTCGTGTCAACACGTTCCCTGCCCCGAGATTTCCGTGCCCGGGTCACGTTGCGGATTACTGGCGGCGCGATGTGGCGATCGGTGGGGCTCGGTTTTGATGTTCACGGCCAAGCCATGCAGGCGATTTACCTTTCTGCCTATGCGGGTGGATCCAAAGCACAAGTAACCCTGCAAAACGAGTCGGGCCGTTGGGCCTACCCCAGCGCCGGCACGGTCGCTCGAGAGGTTCGTCTCGAACAGGATTACGTGCTGGAGATTGCGGTTCGTGATCGCTTAATGAACGTCCTGATCGATGACAAATTGCAGGTCGCCTATACGTTACCCGAGCGTCACGCTGCCGGAAAACTCAGCATTTTCACGTTCTCAGCCGAGGCTCAGTTTGACGACGTTCACGTGGCACAGCTGAGCACCGATGCGACGCTCGCAGCCGACCCGACAAGTCAGACAACCAGCAACGATTCTCCGCGGCAGGCGGCCTCCGTCATGCAGGAAGCGCAGGCGGCCGCTGCGACTGCCAGCGCGAAGTTGGCACGTGCGGAAGCCGAGCATGTTTCCCTTACAGCTCGGAGTGCCGCCGAACGCGTCAAGTACGGCTTGGCCGACGGCGATGCCGCGGCGCTCAGTTTGATTGCGGCACGTGCCGCTCGATTGGCAACGATTCGCACGCACCAACATCAACTTGAGGAAGCGAAGCTGGAACGGGTTAAAGCGGAAGCCCTGCCTGCCAGTGACGCCAAGCGGCAACCGGCGGTCGACGGGGCACAGAAGCGCATCACGTCAGAGTCGCAGCAGTTGGCCGCGGCGCAGAAAGTGCTGGAAAACGGTTCCGCCGAATACCCACCGCTGGGTCCAATTCATCCGGCCACGAGTACCGGACGTCGCCTCGCTCTGGCGCGTTGGATGGTCCGCCGCGAGAATCCGCTCGCGGCACGAGTGCTCGTCAACCATGTCTGGCTACGCCATTTTGACGCGCCGTTGATCGAACGGATGTTTGACTTCGGCCTGCGATCGGAGCAACCGCGGCACGTCGCTTTGTTGGACTGGCTGGCAACTCAGTTCATGGAAGATGGCTGGAGCTTGAAAAACCTTCACCGGCGGATCGTGTTGTCCGGCGCCTACAGGATGAGTACCAGGTCGGATGCGGCGTCCTCAGCAACGGAAGCCGCAAACCGAAAACTCGACCCCGATAATCTTGCCTTGTGGCGGATGAACGCACGCCGCATGGAAGCGGAGGTCGCGCGGGACAGCCTGCTGTTCCTGGGCGGCAGCCTGGATGTCACGATGGGGGGGCCGCCGATCAGCCACGACCAAGGGCAGACGGTGCTCAGGCGGAGTCTCTATTTTCGCCAGGACAAGGAACGGCAAATGACGTTTCTGAGCCTTTTCGATGGCGCCAAGGTGAATGAGTGTTATCGCCGCAAAGCAACCGTTGCGCCGCAACAGGCCCTGGCCATGTTCAATAGCCAGATCGCCTGGGAGCAAGCCGGCAAGCTGGCGGCCCGGCGGCAGAACGACACTGACACGGCGTTCATCACCGGACTGTTTCAGAACGTTTTGTGTCGGCCGGCGTCGGCAGCCGAGGTCGGCGAATGCACAGCGTTCCTGGCCGCAGCTGGCGATCGCGAGGGAGCTCGACGACAACTGGCGCTGGTATTATTGAATCACAATGACTTTGTGACGGTGCGCTAATCGGACCGCGCTCGAGGGGACCGCGCACATGGCGCCGCGATTACTTGTTTTTGACTGGCAGGAGCCCGAACTCGATTGTTTGGCAACGCCGTACGTCATGTCGTGACGCGGTGCCGCTAAGACCCAACCGTAACGTTACCCACCTGACAATTCTTCGCAGGCAATCACGATGAGTCATCACCGATCAATCCCCCGCCGCTCGTTTCTCTCAGACCTGGGAACGGGGTTCGCCGGGCTGGCGCTGGGCGCCATGTTGCAACGCGATGGCGACGCTCGTGCCGAGGCCGAGTCTGCCTGGTCGCCGCCGGATGGATTGCCCCATTTCGCCCCCCGGGCCAAGAATGTCATCTGGCTATTCATGGCCGGCGGCGTCAGCCAGGTCGAGACGTTTGATCCGAAACCGGCTTTGAATACGTACGGCGGCAAGACGATTGTGGAAACGCCCTACCAGGACATTCTGGAATCGCCCTATATCAAGAACCGGATCGAGTTGGTTAAGGGTGACGCCAACGGAAAAATCTATGACAAGCTGTTTCCGATGCAGGTCGGCTACGCCAAGCGGGGGCAGAGCGGCATCGAAGTGTCCGACTGGTGGCCCCAACTTTCGGAATGCGTCGACGACATGGCGGTGATTCGATCGATGTGGACCACGGCCAGCAATCATGATGCGCAGCTGCAGTTTCATACCGGGCGAAATCGATTCGACGGGTTCTTTCCCACCATCGGCGCTTGGGTGCATTACGGGTTGGGTTCACTCAATGACAGCTTGCCGCAGTTCATCGTGATGGGGAACAAGATCGGCGATTGTTGCGGCGGAAAAGCGACCGAAGGCGGAGACTATCTGGGACCCGAACACGACGGCGTCACGTTATCGGTCGATCCCCAGAACCCGCTGCCCTTCGCGATACCGGCCGGCGGCGGCGATCTGGCGGAACGCGTGCGTGCTCAGGAGTTGCTGGGTCGACTCAACAGGATCGCGGCCAGCGAATATCCCGAAGATCCCAGCCTGGCGGCGCGGATCAAGTCTTATGAACTGGCCTTTCGGATGCAGACGGCAGTCCCGGATGTCGTCAATCTTTCCGAGGAAACAGCACAGACACATGACCTGTACGGAACTACCGGGGGGCCGACCCAATCCTTTGGCCGACTCTGCCTGACGGCGCGACGGTTGGTTGAACGAGGTGTCCGCTTCGTGCAGATCTACCACGGCGGCGGTGGCGCGGGGGCCTGGGACGCGCATAGCAACGTCCAGGGTAACCATGCCAAGAATTGTCAACAGGTTGATCAGCCAATCGCCGGGCTGCTCAAAGATCTCAAACGTACCGGCTTGTTGGACGAGACATTGGTGGTTTGGGGCTCCGAGTTTGGGCGCACGCCGGGCGCTCAGGGATCCAATGGCCGTGGCCATCATAATTTTGGATTTTCGGTCTGGATGGCGGGCGGCGGGATTCAAGGCGGAGTTGTGCACGGGGCAACCGACGAATTGGGATTCCATGCCGTGGAAAACCGTCACTACGTGACCGACATCCATGCCACCGTCATGCACCAATTGGGACTCGACCCGCGACGCCTGACCGTCCCCGGGCGAAAACGACTGGAGATTGACTACGGCCAGCCCATTCGTGAGATCATCAGCTAGGCGGGTTGATGGGTGACCCACGGTGCGGCGGTTGCCGCACAACACTTCGGTAAAGGTCTTGTTCGGTAAAGGTCTTCGACGTTATTCGGCGCGGGTCATTGTTCTTGTTCGGCGCTTGTTCGGCGCAGGTCCTTGTTCGGCGCAGGTCCTTGTTCGGCGCAGGTCCTTGTTCGGCGCAGGTCTCCGACCTCGCCGGTGCCTCGACCGTCAGGTCTCCCCCCATATCCGGCAAGGCAAACCGGTGGCGTGGCGAGGCGGATTGGAGACCTACGGTCGGGACCTGTGCGGGGTCGGAGACCACGCGCACAACCAGCGCACAACCAGCGCACAATCCCCGCACAATCCCCGCACAATCCCCGCACAACCCCCACACAACACGAGGCGGAGCCCCGCGACCGTGACGCGTGTGCGCCGCAGCATCACGATCGGTCATTTAGGCGTCGTAGCAATTCAAATGTCGTAGTACAGGCAGAACTCATAGGGGTGTGGTCGCAGTCGCATGGCATCGGCTTCGTACGTCCGTTTGTAGGCGATCCATGTATCGATGACGTCTTGGGTAAAAACGTCACCACGGAGCAGGAAGTCATGGTCCGTTTGCAGTGCGTCGAGCGCTTCGTCGAGCGTTCCCGGGGCCTTCGCGATCGTCCGGGCCTCCTCGGGCGGCAGATCGTAGATATCCTTATCCAGTGGGTCACCGGGACCGATCTTGTTCTGAATGCCGTCAATGGCGGCCATCATGATTGCCGCAAACGCAAGGTACGGATTGCAACTCGGATCGGGGCAACGAAACTCGACGCGTTTCGCCTTGGGACTGGGGCTGTACATCGGGATTCGGCAGGCGGCCGAACGATTGCGCTGCGAGTACGCCAGATTGACCGGCGCCTCGTAGCCGGGGACGAGACGCTTATAGCTGTTGGTGGTGGGATTGGTAAACGCCAGCAAGGCCGGCGCGTGTCGCAGCACGCCGCCGATCGCGTGCAGTGCCATTTCGCTCAGGCCGGCATACCCGCTGCCGGCGAAGAGGGGATTGCCATCTTTCCAGAACGAAAAGTGTGTGTGCATGCCGCTGCCGTTGTCACCGAAAATCGGCTTGGGCATGAAGGTTGCCGTCTTGTGATGCTTGCGGGCCACATTCTTGACGATGTACTTGAACATCAGAAGATGGTCGGCAATCGTGACCATGTCGTTGAATCGCAGGTCGATTTCCGACTGGCCTGCGGTACCAACTTCGTGATGTTGGCATTCCACATCCAATCCGCACATCCCCATCGTCTGCATCATCTCGTTGCGGATGTCCATTAACTGGTCGGCTGGCGGCACGGGGAAATAGCCTTCCTTGTGACGCAGCTTGTGTCCCAGATTGGGCCCTTCGCCAGCGGCCCGCGTATCCTTCCCGCGATTCCATTCTCCCTCGACGCTATCAATGTAATAGAAGCCCGCATTGGCGGATTGATCAAACCGAATGTCGTCGAAAATGAAGAACTCGGCTTCCGGACCGAAATACGCGGTATCGGCAATGCCCGTGCTCTTGAGATAGTTGACGGACTTGCGGGCGACGTTGCGTGGATCGCGCGAATAGTCCTCGCGCGTGATCGGATCTTGGATGTTGCAGATCAAATTCAGGGTCGTCAATTCGGTGAACGGATCGATGAACGCCGTGTCGGGGACCGGGACGACCAGCATGTCGCTCTCATTGATCGCCTGCCAACCACGGATGCTCGAACCGTCAAAGCCGAGCCCTTCTTCGAACACGTCCTCGGACAACCGGCAGACGGGAATCGTGAAATGTTGCCACAATCCGGGGAAATCCATGAAGCGAAAATCGACGGCTTTGACGTCCCGCTCGCGACAGAGGGCGAGCACTTCTTGTGGATTCACGGCAACTTCTCCCTTTTGCGAACAACCAGAAATCACTACGAGCGTGAGCGAACGATGCTTGCGCGTCGCTTATCGTTTTACGCGCAATTCAGCCGCGTCGAGACGCCCGGCGCTACCGTCCCACAGCTGCCAACATCATCAACGTGCCACTTGAAGACTCACGTGTCGGGTTCATGACAATCCAAGACAGACCGATTTTTGGGTACTTCGTCCGGAAAATCAATCGGGCAGGCGCCGAGCCCCTTCAGTTCGGGCGTCGTCGCAAGCTGGCCCATGCCTCCCAGCGATAAAGCAGGGCCAAGAAGGCCGGCACCAGAATTGGCCGCACGATAAACGTGTCTAAGAAGATCCCCAGGGAGAGCGCAAACCCCAATTCAATCATCCCGCGCAGGCTGCCGCTGGTCATGGAAACAAATGTACCGGCCATAATCATTCCGCAACTGGTAATGATGCCGCCCGTGCGAACAATGGCGTGCCGCAGACCGGCGAACGGTCCGCGTCGCTGCTGCTCTTCCATCACCCGCGTGACAAGGTAGATGTTGTAGTCTTCACCAATCGCCACCAAAATGACAAACAGGAAAATCGGGACCTTCCAGTCAAGCCCCTGGAACGAGTCGCCGTAGGCCCATTGAAAAAAGAGCTCGGTGCTGCCAATCGTCACCAGATAGCTGAACAGGACCGAGACAATCAGGTAGCAGCAGATCAACGGTCGCCTGAGGATCACCAGCAGGACCACAAACACGGCCAGCACCACCAGACCACGGATCCGCCAGTTGTCGCCGTGCGTCACCTGCCGCAAATCGTGGATGGCGGGTGTGGTGCCGGTGTAGGCAAAGGACGCACCTTGCCAGAAGGAAGACGGCGACTCGCTCAATTCGCTCAATCGACGGTCAAGCTGGGAAAACGTCTGCATCGCCTGCTGGGAAAACGGATCATCTTCCAAAATGACTTCGAATCGCGTGACGTGGCCTCGATGCGTTGGCGATTGCGCCAGAAAGACCGCCTTGGTAAGATCGTGTTCGCGCAGAAAAACATTGCGTCGTCCCGCCGCGCTGAGGATCGAGACACGCTGCGGGGGATCGCCCAACGGTTCATAAAGGCTCCGTACCGATTCAATTCCGGGCACGTCATTCATGGCGATGGTCAGTTCAAGGATTCCTGACATGGCGGGAGGCGGTACCTTGAATGCCTCGTCAACAAGGCCGCCCCGAGGATTGTTGGCCAAGACAACGACCGGCCCGCCTTCACCCACTGGAAAATGGCGCTTGAGCAAACTCGTGCCGTGGATACTGGTGCGATCGGGAGCCAGCTCACTGAGAAAATCAAACGTAACATGATCGGCCGTGAAGAGGCCGACGCCGGCGAGCGGCAATAGCAGGAGAACACTGACCACCAGGATGCGGCCCGGATAGCCGACAATCCAAATCGCCAAGCGCTGCCATATTCGGTTCGAACGGGAGGTCGACATTCTCGCTTGGCCCGCGGCGGCAAATCGGTCGTGCATCGGCCAAAACACCCTGGTTCCAGCGGCACGTAGCAGCGCGGGTGCCAAGGTCAGGCACGCCAACAGCGTAATCGTCAAACAGAAGCCAATGGCCGGACCGCTGTTGCGAAACTTGCCAAACTCGGCAAAAAACATCATCGCCAAGCCCAGGATCGTCGTCAGCGCGCTCGCACTAATTGCACTGCCGACACCTTCCAACGCGACGGCGGTCGCCGCGGCCGGAGCCAGTCCACGCGCCAGCTCCTCGCGGTAGCGGGCAATCAAGAACAGGCAGAAGTCCGTTCCGGCACCAAACAAAATAACCACGATAAAGATCTTACTGGTCTTGAAGACCTTAAAGTCCCACCAGCTCATTCCAGGCAGACGGTCAACTTCGGTCAGCAAGGCCAGTGCGTCCAACGACAACATTAGGGACACCACGATCGTGATCAAGGGAATCGCGGCCAACAAGGGTGCTCGATAGACAACCAGCAGAATGATCATCACCAGCACCATGGTCAACAGTTCGGTATTCTTGATACTCTCTGCGGCCGCGCGGAGCATATCGCCGCCCACGGCGGCCGAACCCGAGATCCCCAGCGTCAAGTGCGTCGCCCCCTGGGCGCGCAAGGCGTCGCGAACACGATCGACTTCGTGCTCTACAATCTCCAGCACGCGGACGTTGTCCGTCTCCATGAATTCATTGCTGAGCTTCAGGATCAATAACTGTGCCTGCTTATCACGGCTGCGCAACTCGTCACCGAAGACCTCCGTCTGTCTCGACCAGACGCTGACCAGCGGCAGGTCACCGGCACCGGCCGGCGCGAGTCCCACGAAGTCGGCGAGTTTCGGATCGAGCTGCGAAGCGGCCTTGTGATCTTCGTCGAACTTGTCGTCTCGACCCAACAACCGATGAACCACCGCGCGGTTGTGCAAGGCGGCGGCAAACGTGCCGTTGATCTCCAAGGCCTGATTGAATGCGGTCCGCGCTTCCTCGAAAGCGGCCGTGGCGGTGACGTCGGCTAAATGGGCGCCGGCCGCGTCCTGCCCCTGTCGTTGCTTCGCCGCGAGGGCCAGTGCTTGTCCGCGGCGGACTTCGGCGGCTCCCAGGAAATTGTAGAATCGCTGGCTCAACAAATCCGCGACCTGCAAATCCGCGGGGTCAAGCGGGCCGTCGCTGCGCGAAACAACGATCGCCATTTCGCTCTTGGAGCGCTCTTGCGGAAATGCCTCGCGCGTCAGCCGCTCGCCGATGGCACTCGGCATCTCCGGCGGCAGGTACGCAAAGTCGCCATCACGGGTCACCTGGTCCCAGGGTGGGGCGATCCAGCCCACCAGCACCACGACCAAAATCCACGTCACGATGACCAATAGCCAGTATTTGGAAATAACGTGACCAAGACGGGCAAACATCGGGCAGGACGAGGTAAAGATCAAGGGACGAGAATCTCCCAGCATAACGGGTGCGCGGGCGCAATGAGAAGTGGGTCAGGCGACAGGGCCGGGGTGAGGCGGATTGCGCACGCGGCCCCCTCATCCTGACCTTTCCCCAAATCCAACTCGGCTAAGTGGAATCGGTACGCAAGGTCGATGGCGCGTTGAATTCGGCGGAAAAGGGGCCGGAATCGCGTAACTTCAAACCGGGCGCGTCGAGTAACCGACCTCGCAGTTTGAAGAACATAATGGCCCGGAGGCATCGGGGACGATGTCAGCTGCGGTGAAGCCGCGTCAAGTCCCCGCGCAGCGAAACGCCAAGATTCGCGCCCGCCCGGCGAATAGCGCATAGAATGGCGCCAGAACGGGCAGCGCAGGTCCGTAACCCTCGACCTTCGCCAATTTAAATTCCTCCGACTAAGGCGTTTCATGCCAGAGCCCAACAAGCCAGAGCCAAAAATGGATTCCGCGACAGGGACTGGACCATCCAACTCGACCTGGCGGTTGGCATGGGTCCTGGGCACAATTGCCATCCTCTTCATCGGTTGGTCATTTTGGGCCGGCAGGTTGCCCGGAACGCCGTTCAAGCTTCAGCGTGATGCGAGCGGCAAGCTCGTTCCGGTCACCACGGATCGATTCGACGACACATCCGGAACGACGGCAAACCTGAGTGCCGCCAGCCTCGATGCCAGCAACGCGACCATCAGCTCGCATAGCGTATCGCATTCAGACAACGCTGGGTTTCATTGCCGCCGCGTGGCGATCATGAATTACTCGGATCACCCGCTGGCCGCTCAGGTGGGGAAGGCACTTCCGGATCAACTCGCGAAGCTGAACTTTGTCGAAGCCGTCGAGTATTACCCTGCTGGCAGCGCACCACCCGTGGGTAGCCAGTCCCCGGACCACTGGATCACCTTGGACTTGGGAAACCTGGTTACGTCGGGAATCATGCCGCGACTGGGTATCGAGGCGGCCATCACGGTGACGGCGGGTTCGACGATCGCCAAAGGCCAATACTCGATGCACGATTCATCATCGCCTCCGATCGTGACCGGCCTCTGGAAAGCCACGATTAAGCACAAGTCGACAATGACCGGGTTCGCCACCGACAAGTTCTCGCTGGTCGCCAGGAATATTTCCGAACAACTCGGCGAGCAGGTAACCGAGCATCTGCAAACGATGCATGATAAATTCGGACCGGCGCCGGCGTTTCATGCAGACTTCTATCCAGGGTACACCTCGACACCGCCGCAACTCACGTTTGACGATTGGGGCGCCGAACAAATCACGTCCACCCATGGCTTGATGTTTCGCAATGAGACATTCTGGCGCATCACAACGACGGACTCCGTTGTCAGTCTGCTGACCGATGTTCAGAGTCGCTTCGAGCAGGACGGCTGGAAGACGGGTCATTTCACCGCAAGCGACGCTTCCTGCCACTTGGCAATGACGCGCGCCGAGGATCGTCTGGACATGTTTCCCATCCGCGATGCGTATTCGCCGAGCCCATCAGCGACCGGCGACGGCGACGGAACATCTGCGGCGAAACCCACGACGGTCGTCGTGCACTATGTCGATCGCCTCAGCCGGAGCGAGTTACAAGCCGCGGCCGGCCGCCAACTCGCACAGGAAGGGCCACTGCAATCGCTGGCCGCCCTGGCCAGTTTCTTCAGTCCCGCGCAACGAGTGCGCTACGTTGAACTGCTCGAAACAGAAGACTCGAACTCGGCATGGGTTTGGCGGACACTGGCGAACCAATATTCGAATATGAAGCAGATCGACAAGTCTCGCGCCGCGTTGCGGAAGGCTCATTGGCTGAGCAAATTTGATCCTGCCACGAACGATCAGCATGCCGCGATCAAGAACTTGGCAAAGCGGTTGAAGATGGAGGACGTGTTGAAGGAGAACATGTCGGTCGATCTGATTCGTGAGTTTGGCATACCGGAATTGACCTTGAATGAGGCGACTACCCCCGTCGTCGTCGGGTTGGACCAGCCCGCGTTTTTCTACGCCGTCGACGGCAAAGGGGCCTGGCATCTCTTGAATTGGCGCGTCCGCCAAGACGGGTATCCACCGGAGCACTCGAATTACAAATTGACCTTTGCGCACCTCACCAAAGGGAGCAGTTCGTGGGGTTCGGGGACCAGCTTGCCGACGACCGATGCGACGATGAACGCCGTCACCTTGCCCGAGTTTGGCAAGGTGAAGCTCAAGGTCGAGATCCTGGCCGACGAACGAGCTCGCTTTGTGGGCCAGGTGGAGCCGAACTGATGGCGGCATCAGCAGGCGACTTGACGGCAGTACTGAACGCCTTCGCTCGTCAAGTTGACCTGGTGTGGGAGCAGTATCAGGCCCTTGGTCCCGGCGGCATGGCCGCAGCGGTGATCGAGCCGATCGATCGGCTGGCCTCGGAGCTCGAAACGTTGCTCGACGGCCCCGTCCCGGATGGGTTAGACCGGGCAGAATTGGTCGCGGCGATTCGCCAGGCGACTGAACTATCTCGCCGCTGCGTCCTCTTGCCACAAGGGCTCTGCTTTGTGTCCGGCGAGGCGGGATTGGTCCCGCGCCGCGATCAGATCGACGCGTATGCGGCGGCCAGGGCGGTGGTGCATCAAGCCGCGCAACAACTGGCTTAGTCGACGCGGCCCCGATGGCGCATCGTTACCTCGCACGCGACCGCCGCCGTTAACGAAGATCATCGCCGCCGCCAATCGGCTCGACAAAACGCCTGCCGGGGCGTGGAAACAGGTACCGGCTGAAAGGTGCAAATCCCTGATCTTCGTCGAAGTACAGGTAGTGGGTAATGTGAAACATGTGGTCATCGATCGAGATCAGATTGAACGAGTTCTTCTCGCGTTCGCGACCACGACCGCGGCGAGACGTGGTGGTCCCGCACTGCACGATGACGATGCCCCGGTCACGGTGATTCCCAGGATAAAAATCGAGCGAATTGCCGATGTAGGCGCGATGCAGATGCCCACCAAGGATCATCTCAACTCCGAGTTCGATGAATTGAGCCATCGCCCGTTTGGCGCCCGGCATCGTCTGATCACGCAGGTAGTCCGGCGCGGGCGCGAAGTGATGGTGGGCGACCACGATCCGAACCGCTGCGGGTGGTGCGTCGGCAAACCCTTTGCGACAGAACTCTAATTGTCCCGGATGCAGGCGACCGTTGGAAATCGCGGTGCGGGGCGCGGTCGAATCGAGTGCCACGATGACCGCGCCATCAATGGTGGTGACACTGTTCAGCTCGGGCGAAATGTGTTCACAATATAGCTCGTGAGGATTGGTCAAGCGTTCGCGAACACGGTAGAGGGGGACATCGTGATTACCGGGCACAATGATTGTCGGACGCTCAGGCAACTGGTCGAGAAACGTCCGCGCCGCGATGAACTGATCGCGCTTGGCCCGTTGCGTCAGGTCGCCGCTAACCACGATCGCGTCAATTTCCAGCGTTCTGGCAATCCGAAGTAACGACTCCCCAACCTGGGGCACATAGGGTGGCCCAAAGTGGAGATCGGAGATATGTAAGATGTTCATGCTAGCGCTTGGCACGGGGATTGCGTCAACTGAAGACGGATCGCCTTCCGGACTTTCCCATTGCTGATCTTCGTTCTTCCCGGTTCTTCCCGGTCGTCTGTCGAACGGTTGGCGGGGCACGCCGGACAATTGATCTCTACATTATGTACCAATCATGAGAACTTCTACCATCTTTAACAACCGATCGGGTGGCTGGGCACGTTACGCGCAGTTGGTCACGCGGCTCGCCCGCGCCAGCAACTCGCCCATGATCGATGTCGCCAGCGGCGTGCCGCTGGGCGATTCAATCCAACAGGCGATGGACGCGGGTTGCCAGCGGTTGATCGTGGCGGGCGGCGACGGGTCGATTTCACGCATTGTCAACGGACTCGCACCTCGGTTTGGCGAGATCGAATTGGCCATTCTCCCCATCGGGACGGGAAATGACCTGGCCCGCTCGATTGGCGTATTGACCGATTCGCTGGAGGCCGCATGGCGGATTGCGATCGACGGGGACGCGTTGCCGCTGGACGTGGTTCGCGTCGCCAACGGTTCCACCTCCTATTTCATCAACGCGGCGACCGGTGGATTCGGCGGCAAAGTCAGCACGGACGTGCATGCGCGGGATAAGGAACGCTGGGGATCGGTTGCCTACTGGACGACGGCATTCTCCAAATTGGCGGAGGTGGCATCGTATGAGACCCGGTTGGAGATGGACAACGAAACGATTGCCCTGACCCTGTTTAGTGTGGCGATCGCCAACGGTCGGTACGTGGGTGGTGGATTCCCAATTGCACCATCCGCTCTGGTTAATGATGGACTGCTCGACATCACCACGATTCCCGTCCTGCCGCCGCTGGAGTTACTTGCCGCCGGGGTCGACTTCACGCTCAGCCGGAACCAAGCCGCGGGCGGGGCGCGAACGTATCGAACGCGTCGTGCCCGAATTCACTCGGAACCGGGCATGCCGATCAGCCTGGATGGCGAACCAACACGTGCCATTGACGCCAGCTTCGAAGTGCTGCCTCGCGTCTTGCCTGTCGTCTGTGGCCCGCGGGCGTTGGCCGTCCAACCGCATGGCAAGTTGCAGAAACACGAAGATTAACATTGTGCCATAATGGTCCCGCCGGCCTACGCCGCCGTGCGTCGCCGCGCGTTGCCGTGCGTTGTCGTGCGTTGTCGTGCGTTGTCGTGCGTCGCCGCGCGTTGCGTAACGCACGATGCAGCGCGTTGTGCGGCGTTCGGAACTTCAGACTGCTCTCCTCTGTGTTGTCCAAGCGAACAGGCCATCGGATCTGGTGATCGACAAGATAACCCGAAGTCGTGTCATAGGGCTCGCCTGCCTGCTGGTTGCAGCCGTGGTGCTGTGGCTGATTGCGCACCACTTGGTCGGCCTGGAGACGTTGATCGAGCACGAGTTGTGGCTCCGCGAGACGATCAACGCGCAGCCGATTCGCGCATTCGCCATCGCGTTCGTGGTCTATTTCGTGATGGCAATGATTCCAGGTCTGGCCGGTAAGTCGGTGATTTTCGGCTGGCTGTTGGGGTTTCTGCAGGGATTGATCGTCGTCAATGTGGGACTGACAATCGCCGCGTTGACGGCGTTCCTGATCAGCCGTTACTTGATCCGCGATGCCGTGGAGGACCACCTCGGATGGTTCATGACACGCCTCCGGCGGCGAACAGGTCGGGACGACAGTACGTTCTTGCTCACCCTGCGATTGCTGCACGCGCCATTTTCGGTGGTCAACTATGCCATCGGAGCAACCGACGTCAGTATCCGCCGCTTTTGGTGGACAACTCAGTTAGGCGTGCTACCGGGCAACATTGCATTCGTGTTGGCCGGGGCCAGTCTTCCATCGCTCCAGCAACTCCGAGATCAAGGCATCTGGAGCGTCATCAATATCCCATTGCTGGCCGGACTGACCGTGGCCGGTTTCGCACCGATTGCAATCCGCTGGGCCGTGCAGCGCAACACGGGGACCCACCGGCACGAGACGTGCAAATAGACGTGCAAAAAGATAGACGTGCAAATAGTTGGACAGGGCGACTTTGTTCTGCAAACCGATGCTTTCCCAGGACTGGTCCCCGGCAGGCGGTTGTCAGGCGAGCTACCAGGAAGCTGGCAGCGGTTGCACGACAGTGCCTTACATCACATGCTGGCACGGCCAGGTCGACATGAAAAAATGAGCAGTTTCCTGACCCCAAGTCCGAATGTTCTCTG